>JBDGSW010000152.1:0-10663 GCA_042217345.1 Haloarculaceae archaeon | reverse complement strand
AGATGGTGTCCTCGACCTGCTGGACGATCTGCTGGACGCGGTACTGTTCGATGTCTTCCCCGCGGGCGTCGGCGATGGCCAGTTCCATCACCTCGCCCATGGTCTCGCGGTCGGCCTCCGGCGAGAGCGTCCCCATCTCGACGAGCGTGTCGAGGATGGCGTCGGTGTCCTGGTCGGCGACGGCGACGTAGAACTCGACGATCTGCTCCTGGATGAACGCGTCGACGTACCCTGACATCCCGAAGTCGTAGAAGACGAGCGTCCCGTCGTCGGCGACGGCGAGGTTGCCCGGGTGCGGGTCGGCGTGGAAGACCCCGTCGTCGACGATCATCTGGAAGTACGCGCGGGTGAGCCGCTCGGCGACGACCGTCCGGTCGATCCCCCTGGCGTCGAGTTCGCGCACGTTCGAGATCTTCGTCCCCTCGACGTACTCCATGGTGAGCACCCGCCCCGTCGACCGCGTCTCGTCGACCTCGGGGATCTGGATCTTCGCGTCGCCCTCGAAGTTCGCGCGGATCTCCCCGAGCATGCGCGCCTCGCGCTCGTAGTCCATCTCCTGGCGGATCGTCCGCGAGAACTCCTCGGCGAGCGTCTCCAGGGAGAACGACCGCGTCTCGTCGACGAAGTACATGATGATCGGCAGCGACCACCGGATCACCTGCAGGTCGGCGACGACGAGGTCCTCGACGCCCGGCCGGCGCACCTTCACCGCGACGGGCCCATCCTCGGTCTCTGCGTAGTAGACCTGCCCGAGGCTCGCGCCGCTGATCGAGTCGGTGTCGAACGCCTCGAAGTTCTCCGCGACCGGGCCGAGTTCGTCCTCGAGCACCGCGCGTGCCTCGGGCCACGGCGCGGGCGGCACCTCGTCCTGGAGCGTGGCGAACTCGTCGATGTACTCCGGGGGCAGGACGTCCGGGCGGGTCGACAGCAGCTGGCCGAGCTTGATGAACGTGGGCCCGAGCGTCAGCAGCGTCGAGAGCAGTGTGGCGGCGCGGCGGCGTCGCTGGGCGGGGGTCACGTCCCGCGAGCGGCCGAACAGGACGAACCGGTGGCGGTCCCGGGCGTAGGCGAGCAACAGGGGGAGGAACTGGCGAGCGACGGTGAAAAACCGCCGATACGCGCGGAGGTTCACCGACGGGACACCCCCGGGCTCAGGCGTCCGCGTCGCTGACGGGCACCGACGTCTCGGGCGTCGCGCCGGCCTTCGGCAGGCGTAGTTCGAGCACGCCCCGCGTCATCGACCCCTCGGCGTCGGCGCCGGTGGCGTCCGGCGGCAGGGGCAACTCGGCGTCGAGAAAGAGCGCGCGCTCCTCCTCGACGTACTCGAACGCGGCGGGGACGTCCTTCTCGCGTCGCGCCTCGATCTGGACGCGGCCGGCGGTGACCTGCACGTCGATCGTGTCGGCCGTCGCTCCGGGGAGGTCGATCACCAGCAGGTACGCGTCCTCGCTCTCCAGTAAGTCCGCGAACACCGTCTCCGGCAGGTCTCGCAACGCCTCGCGCAACGCTGACATGGCGAAAGCTTGGGGGGCCGGCGGCTAAAAGGCCCTGGTTACCGCTCGCGGCGTTCGCCCGACGCTTTTAGCCCGCGGGTGCGAAGGGCCGCCATGAGCAGTCCGCGCGACTCCGGATTCAAGGCCGTGACGCCGCTCGCCGAGGCCCACGAGCGCCTGCGGGAGGCCGTCGCCCCCCACGAGCGGACCGACGGCATCACGCTCTCGTCGGCCGTCGGTCGGGTCCTCGCCGAACCGATCGTCGCCCGCCGGGACGTCCCGCACTACGACCGGGCGGCCATGGACGGGTTCGCCGTCCGCGCCGCCGACACCTTCGGCGCCGGCGACCGCTCGCCGGCGGTCCTCCGCGAGCGCGACTGGAACGGGGCGGACCCGCCCGAGGTCGGCCCCGAGGAGGCCGTCCGCGTCCACACGGGCAGCGAACTCCCCCAGGGCGCCGACGCCGTCGTGATGGTCGAACAGACGGACACCGTCGCCGGCGAGATCGAAGTCTTCGACGCGGTCGCCGAGGGCGAGAACGTCGCGCCCGCGGGCGAGGACGTCGCCGACGGCCAGGCCCTGTACGAGCCGGGCCACCAGCTGCGCCCCTCCGACGTCGGCCTCCTGAAGTCGGTCGGGGTCGACGCGGTCGACTGCTATCAGCGCCCGACCGTCGGCGTGATCCCGACCGGCGAGGAGCTGGTCCAGCACGACCCCGGCCCGGGCGAGGTGATCGAGACCAACGGCCTGACCGTCGCCGAGTTCGTCGAGGAGTGGGGCGGCGTCGCCGAGTATCGCAACGTCGTCACCGACGACGAGCACGCGCTCCGGGCGGCCGTCCAGCGCGACCTCACCAAGGACGTGATCGTCACGACGGGCGGCTCCTCGGTCGGCGAGCGCGACCTGATCGCCGACGTGGTCGCCGAACTCGGCGAGGTGCTGGTCCACGGCGTCGCGCTCAAGCCCGGCCACCCCGTCGGCTTCGGCGTCGTCGAGGACACGCCCGTCATCATGCTGCCGGGCTACCCCGTCGCGTGCATCGTCAACGCCGTCCAGTTCCTCCGCCCCGCCCTGAAGTGGGCCGGCCACCTCCCGCTGCGCGCGCACCCGACCACAGAGGCGGTTCTCGACCGGAAGATCCCCAGCGAGCCCGGCGTGCGGACGTTCGCCCGGGTGCGACTCGACCGGACGCCCAGCGACGGTGTAGACGACGGCAACGGGAGCGCGGAGCCGCCGGTCGCCGAGCCGACGCGCGCCGGTGGCTCGGGCGTGCTCTCGAGCGTCGCGCTGGCCGACGGCTGGGTCGTCGTCCCCGATGGCCGGGAGGGACTGGCCGCCGGCGAGACCGTCGCCGTCCAGGACTGGGAGTGGTCGGCGTGACGGACCGCAAGGAGTTCCGCGACCTCGCGCCACCCGAGGACGCCCACGAGGCGCTCGCGTCGCTCGATCTCGGCGGCGCCACCGAGACGGTCCCGCTCCGGGAGGCCCGCGGGCGCGTCCTCGCGGCGCGGGTCGACGCCGGCCGCGACGTCCCCGGGTTCGACCGCGCGTCGATGGACGGCTACGCCGTCCGCGCCCGCGACACCTTCGGCGCCGACGAGGCCGACCCCGCGACGCTCGAGCTGGTCGGGGCCGTCCACGCCGGCGAGGAACCCGCCGTCACCGTCGAGGAAGGGACGGCCGCCGAGATCTCGACGGGCGCGGTCGTGCCCGCTGGCGCGGACGCGGTCGTGATGGTCGAACGAACCGACGAGACCGCGGGGGGCGAGGCGATCCGCATCCGCACGTCGGTCGCGCCGGGGGACAACGTGATGGTCGCGGGCGCGGACGTGGCCGCGGGCGAGCGCGCGTTGGGCCCCGGCACCCGGCTCACGCCCCGGGAGATCGGCCTGCTGTCGGCGCTGGGCGTCGAGGAGGTGCCAGTGCGTGCCAGGCCGCGGGTCGGCATCGTCTCGACGGGTGACGAACTCGTCCGCCCGGGCGACGAACTCGACGACGACGCCGGGCAGATCTACGACGTCAACAGCTACACCATCGCCACGGCGGTCGAGGAGGCCGGCGGCGAGGCCGTCCTCTACCCCCACGCCGGCGACGACTACGACGAGATGGAGCGAATCCTCACGGAGGCCGCCGAGGAGTGCGATCTCGTACTCTCGTCGGGGTCGACCAGCGCCTCGGCGGTCGACGTGATCTACCGCGTCATCGAGGACCGCGGCGACCTCCTGCTGCACGGCGTGGCCGTCAAGCCCGGCAAGCCCATGTTGATCGGCCGTCTCGACGCCGGCGACTCCCCGTCGGCGTACGTGGGTTTGCCGGGCTACCCGGTGTCGGCGCTGACCATCTTCCAGACGTTCGTCGCGCCCGTCGTCCGCGAGGCCGCGGGGCTGCCCGAACCGCGGACCGCGACCGTCGACGGGCGGATGGCCGTCGAGGAGCGCTACGCCGAGGGCCGACTCCGCCTGATGCCCGTCGGGCTTCTCGAGGACGCCGAGGGCGAGACCCTCGTGTATCCGGTCGACAAGGGCAGCGGGGCGACCACGAGCCTGGTCGAGGCCGACGGGATCGTCGCGGTCGACCCGGACACCGAGTACCTCGGCCAGGGAGAGGCCGTCACCGTCCGGCTGTTCTCGCCTGACGTCCGCGCGCCGACCGTCCTGGGCGTCGGCGAGGACGACCCCGCGCTCTCGCGACTGCTCGACCGCCTGGAGCGCCCGCGGTACCTCTCGCTGGGCACCCGAGAGGGGCTGCGGCGCCTGCGCAACGCGGTCCCCGACTTCGCCGTCGCCGCCGGGGACCGCGAGGTGGGCGCCGATCACCTCGACCTCGGGGGCTGGACGCGCGAGTGGGGCCTCGTCGTCCCCGCCGGCAACCCCGACGGGATCGACGGTCTCGCCGACCTCGTGGATCGGGACCTCCGGATCGTCAACCGGGGGACGAACTCAGGGCTGCGGAGCGACTTCGACGACGCCCTCGAGACCCTCGCAGCCGAGCGCGACGCCACGCGCCGGGAACTCACGGACGCGATCGACGGCTACGGGCTGACGGTCAAGGCCCACGAGAGCCCGGCGCGGAAAGTCGCGGCCGGGCGCGCCGACGCGGGCCTGGGCCTGCGGGCGACGGCCGAGGCGCTCGACCGCGGGTTCGTCCCGCTGGGCGAGCAGCCGGTCCGCGTCCTCGCGAACCCCGCCAGGACGGCCAAGGAGGGGGTGGCGGCCCTCGACGCAGCGCTGGACGCCGCCGACGACGTGCTCGCCGAGCTCGCGGGCTACGAGCCGGCCTGAGAGCCGCGCCGGGTCCCGTCGCCGACGCCCGCCCGGGCCCGGCAGTTTCAAGCAGCGGGGCCAACCCCGCGACGGCCGTACCCCGGCCCGTGACTCCGGAGACCGCCTCGCCGGCGCGACCGACGGCTACGGATGGAATCGCCGACCGCGACCGACCCGACCGACCGAGCGCGGACGGACCCGCGGGCCAGCGACGATGACGGCCGACGGGGACGCCGATCGCAGCGAGGGAGAGGCCGGCGACGAGCGGCCCGAACCCGGGACGATGATGCTGCGCCACCCGCTGAAAGAGCCCTGGATCCAGTACGGGGTGGTCTGCCTCGGGATCTGGCTGCTGTTCAGCCCCGTCACCTTCGGTTACGAGAGCGCGTGGCTGGCCGGTAGCGACGTCATCACGGGCCTGGTCGTCGTCGGACTGGCCGGTCTGACGCTCCTCAGGGACAACCCCTGGGCGTCGTACGCTAACGGGTTCGTCGGGCTGTGGCTGCTGGTGGCGCCGCTGGTCTTTCACGCGCCGACGGCCGCGGCGTACCTCAACGACACGCTCGTCGGCGTCATGGTTATCACCTTCTCGGTCATCGTGATGATGCGCATGGAGATGGACGGCGCCGGGGTGCCGTCGGGCTGGTCGTACAACCCCTCGACGGCGGCCCAGCGCGCGCCGATCATCGCCCTGGGCCTGTTCGGCTTTTTCGTCTCGCGGTACATGGCGGCCTACCAGCTCGGGTACATCGACGCCGTCTGGGACCCCGTCTTCGGTGACGGGACCCGGCAGATCCTCACCTCGCAGGTGTCGGCGGCGTTCCCCGTCTCCGACGCCGGCCTCGGCGCCGTCGCCTACGCCCTGGAGTCGCTGATGGGCTTCATGGGCGACGAGACGCGCTGGCGGACGATGCCCTGGATGGTCACGTTCTTCGGCGTCGTCGTCATCCCGCTGGGGTTCGTCCAGGTGCTACTGGTGATCTCCCAGCCGCTGCTCGTCGGGACGTGGTGTACGCTCTGTCTGCTGTCGGCGTTCGGCATGCTGTGGATGATCGCGCTGTCGTTCGACGAGGTGGTCGCCATGGCCCAGCTGCTGCGGCGCCGGACGAGCGAGGGCGCCTCGCTGTGGCGCGCCTTCTGGATGGGCGGGCACCTCTCGGCGGACGACGCCGGCATTCCCGGCGAGACGCGCGCGGATCCCCAGCGCCCCGCCGGCATGTTCTGGGGCATCTCGGTCCCCTGGTCACTGCTCGGGTCGCTGGCGCTGGGGCTCTGGCTGATGGCCTCGCCGGCGGTCTTCGACACCGGCGGGCTGCTGGCCGACAGCAGCCACCTCGTCGGCGCGCTGGTCGTCTCGTTCACCGTCATTGCGACCGCCGAGCCCGCGCGCACGCTGCGCTTTCTGAACGTCCCGCTCGGCGCGTGGGCGATCGCCGCCCCGTGGATCCTCGGGCCGGCGCCGACGGTCGCGATCTGGAGCGCCGCCGCCACCGGGCTGGTGCTGGCCGCGCTCAACGTCCCCCGCGGGCCGATCCGCGACCAGTACGGCTTCTGGCGGGAGCTCATCGTCTGAGCGCGACCGGCGCTCGTACCCGCCGAGCGTCCGCGCCACACGACGCCCGCGGCCGTCAGTCGCCGGCTGCCGCCCCGCCGTCGGCGAGTTCGCGGAAGGTCTCGACGCGGTAGTCACCCAGCACGCACTGGCCCCGGCGCTCGGGATCGTGGCGCTCGACGTGGACGCCGTCGAGGCCGGCGTTCCAGGCCGCGCCGACGTCGTTGGGGCCGTCGCCAGCGAGCGCGCCCGCGTGGACGTCACTGTCGACGCCGAGCTCGGCCATCGCTAGCTCGACGGGCGTCGGATCTGGCTTCCAGCCGGTCTCGGCGGTGCAGCAGACGACGGCGTCGAACCAGTCGCGGACGTCCAGCTGGTCGAGGACCGGCTCGGTGAGGTACGCCTGGCAGTGGGTCACCAGCCCGACGGGGACGTCGAGTTCGGCGACGACCGCCGCGTCGTCGTAGAAATAGGTGTGCTCGGCGCGGGCGACGGGGTCCTCGACGTCGTGGAAGGCCGTCCAGAACGCATCGACGTCGAGGCCCCACTCGCGAAGCTGCTCGTCGCGCGAGCCGCCCAGGCCGTGCCAGACGATCTCGACCTCCCGATCGGAGAACGACCGGCCGAGGCGGTCGCCGACCGCGTCGAACACGCCGCGGGCGTAGGCGGGCTCGACGTCGACCAGCGTGCCGTCGAGGTCGAGCAGCCAGAAGTCGTACTCGTCGAGGACCATCAGTCGGGCCCCGAGTTACGCCCGCCTCGATCATGAACCTTCCCCCCGTGACGGCCCGGGTGTGCGACCCGCCGACCGCGCCGGTCCCCGTCGCCCGGTCCGCCGTCAGGGGATCTCGCCGGCGGGCGCGACCCTGATCGAGCTGCCGAGGTACTTCGAGACCACCTCGCCGACGCCGTCGGCGTTGAACTGCTCGAGGTCGGCGCCGATCTCGGCTTTCAGCGCCGCGAGGTAGGCCTCGTCGGTCCGCAGCTCGCGGAAGTCCACCGACAGGACGGGCACGTCCAGTGCCTCCTCGGTGATCTCCCGGAAGTACTGCGGGTCGCCGAGCTCGCCGTGCCAGAGGTTGTCTCGGAAGAAGCGCCAGCCGTCGCTGCCCGGGGGGTCGCCCGTCCGGAACAGCTTCGTCTCGAACTCCTCGGGATCGGTGCGGACGCCCCCGACGGTCGGCGCCAGCCGGAAGCGCACGCCGAAGACGTACGTCGCCTGACCAGTCGCGTCGTCGCCTGCGTCCTCGGCGTCACCGACGGGGTCGGTCCCGTCGCGCATCGCTCACTCGTAGACCTCGTCGAAGCGCTCGGCGAGGTCGAGATCCTTCCCGGTGATGCCGCCCTCCTCGTGGCTGGTCAGGCGGACCTCGACCTCGCCCCAGGTGATGGTGATCTCCGGGTGGTGCCAGGCGTCCTCGGCGATGCCGCCGATGCCGGCGGCGAAGCCCACGCCCGGCAGGTACGCGTCGAACTCGTAGGTGCGGACGATCTCCTCGCCGTCGCGGTCCCACGCCGCGGGGAGCCGGTCGGCGATCTCCTCGTCTGAGAGCAGGTCTGCCATGGCTCGGGAGACGGCGCGCGCGGCAAAAAAGGTCGGGCCCGCGCCGCGCGGGCCGGTCTCAGTCGCCCCGGAGCTGGTTGAGGACGGCCTGGGGCATCTCCGCGCGGACGTCCTCGGGGAGGTCGGCCGGGTCCACGTCCGGGGCGAACCCGGGCAGCGAGGCACCGAACTCGGGGTCGAACAGCTGGAGCGCGGTGTTGATCGTCGTCCAGTCGTCCTGCTCGGCGGCCTCGCGCAGGCTCTGGGTGGGCGGGGCCAAAAGCTGGTTCACCAGCGCGTCGGCCATCGACTCGACGACCTCCCGCTCGGCCTCGTCGAAGTCGGCCTTGCCCAGGACCGTCTGGACCTCGCGGCGTTTCACCTGCTCGGCGCTCTCGTACATCGCCGCGATCACCTGGTCGGCCCGCTTGCGCTTGTACTGGCCCAGCAGGTGCTCGAACTCCTCGGCGACGATCTCCTCGACGACCTCGGCGGCCGCCTCGCGCCGGGCGCGGGAGGCGTCAGTCACCGACTCCAGGTCGTCGAGGTCGCAGACGTTCACGCCGGGGACCGCGTCGGCCGCGGGGGCGACGTCACGGGGCTGGCCGAGGTCGATCACGAGCGTCTCGCCCGCGGCCGACAGCGTCTCGACGTCGAGGACGTGATCGTCGCTGCCAGTCGCGGTGACGACCACGTCGGCGTCCCCGACGGCGTCTGCGAGTCCGTCCAGGCCCACGGCCGAGCCGTCGACCGCGACGGCGTCGACCAGGCGCTCGGCCCGCGAGCGCGTCCGGTTGGCGACGTCGACGCGCTCGGCCGCGCCGTCCAGCGCCTTGGCGACCAGCGATCCCATCTCGCCGGCGCCGACCACGAGGGCCGACGCGGAGCCGAGGTCGCGCTCGTCGGCGGCGAGATTGACCGCGGCGCTGCCCAGCGAGACCGTCCCCTCGTTGATCGCGGTCTCGGTGCGGGCGCGCTCGCCGACGTGGATCGCCTTGGTCACGCCGTTCTCGAGGACGGGACCGATCCCGCCGACCTCCTGGGCGTCCGCGTAGGCGTCCCGGACCTGCCCGAGGATCTGGTCCTCGCCGAGCACGAGCGACTCCAGGCCGGCGGCCACGCGCAGGAGGTGCCGGAGGCTCTCCTCGTGGGCCATCTCCCGGACCGCGCGCGGCGAGACGTCGGCCGCGTACTGATCGAGGGCGGTCCGGCCGACCTCCGCGCTCGCGGTGACCACGTAGGCCTCCGCGCGGTTGCACGTCTGGAGGACGTAGGCTTCGCTGACGCCGGGGCGATCGAGCAGCGCCGTCACTGCCTCGCGCTGGTCGGTCGCCGACGCCGCCTCCATCTCCTCGACGCTGGCGCGGTCGTGGGCCACGCTCACGCCAGAGATGACGCCAGTGCCGTCCATCACGGTGTCTCACCCGTCACGTCCTCCGCCACTTGCCGACCCTTGTCCGCGCCCCTATCTAAACCTGTCCAAACGCGGTCGGATCGCACCACCGCCCGAAGGGCCGCGCGCCGCCGCTCGGCGTCGACTCCCGCCTCCCGCAGTTCGGCCCGTAGTTCGCCCGACAGCATCGCCATCGCGCCCGCGTTCTCGATCGTCGGTGTGAGCCGCTCCCGGAGGTACCCGCTCAGCGCCGGACTCGTCCCGCCCGTCGAGACGGCGACCGTCACCGGCCCGTCGCGGACCGTCGCGGGCACGACCACGCTGCCGACCTCGCGCGCGCCGGCTTCGTCGGCGCGGTTGACCAGCGCACCCTCCTCACCGGCGGCCGCCGCGATCGCGTCGTTGACCGCCGGGTCGTCCGTGGCCGCGACGACCAGCGCCGGGGCCGCCCGCTCGACCCACGCGGCGACGTCGGCCGGCGCCGGCGCGGCCCGCACCAGCCGCGCGTCGCCGAAGTCGGCGTCGGCGAACGCGGGGCTGAGCACGATCACGCGGGCCTCGCGGGCGAACCGCCGCGCCTTCCGGGCGCCGACGGGCCCGCCGCCGAACACCAGCACAGTCGCGTCACTGAAGTCGTGATACAGTGGAATCATCCTTCACTCGTGGCGGCCGCGGCAGTGCGCTCCCGGCCCTCGTTCATCGGTGAGTCCTCGGCGGGCACGGATCTTAAAACCGGGCCGCGTTCTCACGTCGTGGGAGGCGCGCCGGCCGTGTCAGGGCTGTTCGACACCCTCGACGTCGTGACCGGCCGCGCGGAGGTCCGCGACCAACGCGTCCAGATCCGTGTCGGCCTCGAAGTAGAAGACGATCCGGAAGGTCTCCTCGCGCAGCAGCTGCTGGCACTCCCAGACGAACCCGTCGTCGGCGATGGTCAGCCCCTGGTGCTGGTTCAGCCCGAAGTCGGGGTCGTCGTTGCCCGAGTAGACGTACGTGTCGGCGGGCGCGTGGCCCGCGTGCTCGGCGATCGCGTCGCCGAGCTCGATCGTCGCCTCGTGGAGTCGGGCCTCGTCGTCGGGCCCCAGTTCCGTGTGGACGATCAGCCCGGCCAGTTCGATCTCGCCCGGTTCCAGCAGCGCCCGCGTCCGCTGGTAGAGGTCGTAATCGCGGACCTCCCCGTCTTCGCTCATGTCCGGGAACTCGGCCGGCCGCGCTCAAACCGGCTTCGGTCTCGCGCCGGGGCCCAGACGCGGGTGCCGCGGCTCGCCGGTCGAAAAACGCCGGGCGCGAGCCCGGTGAGAGATGTGTTCGGTAGCTCTCCGAACGGTATCAAACAGCCGCCTTAGAGCCGTTTGAGGTTCTCGGCGCGCGGACCCTTGTCCGCCTGCACGATGTCGAACTCGACCTCCTGACCCTCTTCGA
>JBDGSW010000123.1:0-10874 GCA_042217345.1 Haloarculaceae archaeon | reverse complement strand
TTGTAGAGTTCGAGCGCCTGAAGGCCACCGTATCCGACGCCGATGGCGACCAGGGCGGTGCCGACCAGTCCGAAGACCGCGGTGATCAGAAAGTGCCGGGCAGACCACGCGAGTGCGCGTCGAGAGTTCATATGGCGGTGGATGGGACAGAGGTTACAAAAAAGGTCCGTCACGTGGTGGCCGGAAGCGACGGACCACCTTCGCAACCTTCTTTACTCCGATTGTGGTCTTTTAGACTGCCACATGGCTGTACGCTGGCTGGAAGACATCCGAGCCGACGACATCGACCTCGTCGGCGGTAAGGGGGCCTCTCTCGGGGAGATGACGGACGCAGGCCTCCCTGTGCCGCCGGGGTTCGTCGTGACCGCCGGCACGTATCGCGACTTCATCGAGGAGACCGAAATCGACGAAGAACTGTTCGAGGCGGTGGACGTCGATACGGAGGACTCGGCGGCACTCGCAGAGGCCGAGGCCACGGCCAAGAGCCTCATCCTGGACACGCCGATGCCCGAGGAACTCCACGAGGAGATCGAGTCCGCCTACGACGCACTCGACGACGGCGAGGCGTTCGTGGCCGTTCGCTCCTCGGCGACCGCCGAAGACCTCCCGGACGCGAGTTTCGCCGGGCAACAGGAGACCTACCTCAACGTCGAGCGCGACAGCCTCGTCGACCGAGTGAAGCGCTGCTGGGCGTCGCTTTTCACTCAGCGGGCCATCTACTACCGCCAGCAGAAGGGCTTCGACCACGACGTGGTGAACATCGCGGTCGTCGTCCAGAAGATGGTGGACGCCGAGAAGAGCGGCGTCATGTTCACGAGCCACCCCTCGACGGGCGCTCCGAAGGTCATCATCGAGGGTGCGTGGGGGCTCGGCGAGGCGGTCGTCTCCGGGTCCGTCTCCCCAGACAACTACGTCGTCGACCGCGAGAGCGGCGAGGTCGAGGACGTCACGATCGCCAACAAGAAGGTCACCATGGAGCGTGATCCAGAGACCGGCGAGACGATCGAGCGCGAGGTAACAGAGGATAAGCGGACCGCGCGCGTGCTCACCGACGACGAACTGGGCGACCTCGTCGCCCTGGGCAAGCAGGTCGAAGAGCACTATGGCACCCCCCAGGACGTCGAGTGGGCCATCGTCGACGGCGAGGTCTACATGCTCCAGTCCCGTCCCATCACGACGATCTCCGAGGAGACGGCGGACACGACCCAGAACGGGGACAGCGGCGAAGAACTCGTCTCCGGTCTCGGGGCGAGTCCCGGGATCGCGTCCGGGGCCGTCCGCACCGTCGAGAAGCTCGACCAGCTCGACAAGGTCGGCGAGGGCGACATCATCGTTACCGAGATGACCACGCCCGACATGGTGCCGGCGATGAAACGCGCCGCCGGCATCGTCACCAGCGAGGGCGGGATGACCTCCCACGCCGCCATCGTCGCCCGCGAACTAGGTGCACCCGCCGTCGTCGGCACCGGCCGCGCGACGGAGGTACTTTCCGACGACATGGTCGTCACCATCGACGGCGACAAGGGCACAATCACCGAGGGCGCCAAGGCCGAGGAGGAGCGCGAGCCCATCGAGGAGGCCCGCCCGAAGACGCCCGTCAAGCCCATGACCGCCACGGAGGTCAAGGTCAACGTCTCCATTCCCGAGGCCGCTGAACGCGCGGCGGCGACCGGCGCCGACGGCGTCGGCCTGCTGCGCATCGAGCACATGATCCTCTCGACGAACAAGACGCCCGAGCGCTACATTGCCGACCACGGCGAGCGCGCCTACGTCGACGAGATCGTCGAGGGGGTCCGGACGGTCGCCGACGAGTTCTACCCGCGCCCCGTCCGCGTGCGCACGCTCGACGCCCCCACCGACGAGTTCCGCCAGCTCGAGGGTGGCGAGGACGAGCCCAACGAGCACAACCCGATGCTCGGCTACCGGGGGATCCGCCGCAGCCTCGACCGGCCGGAGATCTTCAAACACGAGCTGGAGGCGTTCCGCCGGCTGTTCGACATGGGCTACGACAACGTCGAGCTCATGCTCCCGCTGGTCAACGACGCCGAGGACGTCCTGCGGGCGAAGTCCCTCATGGAGGAGGTCGGCATCGACCCCGAGAAGCGCCGCTGGGGCGTGATGGTCGAGACGCCCGCCGCCGCGCTGCGCGTCGAGGAGATGGCCGACTGCGGCATCGACTTCGCCTCGTTCGGCACGAACGACCTCACCCAGTACACGCTGGCGGTCGACCGCAACAACGAGAACGTCGCCGACCGCTTCGACGAGCTACACCCCGCCGTGCTCGACCTCATCGGCCAGACCATCGAGACCTGCCGCGAGCGCGGCGTCGACACCAGCATCTGCGGGCAGGCCGGCTCCAAGCCCCAGATGGTCCGGTTCCTCGTCAACGAGGGCGTCTCCTCGATCTCGGCGAACATCGACGCCGTCCGCGACGTCCAGCACGAGGTCAAACGCGTCGAGCAGAAGCTCATCCTCGACGACGTCCGGTAGGCCAGCCCAGCCAGAGCCGCCACGCTTTCTCGCCGTTCGCCGTCGCGCGCTGATTCGTTCCCGCCGCCCCGCGAGCGGCGCCCCAGTTCAGGCCTGCGCTCGCGCCGCCTCGACTGCCGCGTTGAACTGCGTGAACCCGTCGATGGTCGCGCCCTGGAGCTGCAGTGAGAGCGCGTCCTGCGTGGCGGTGCCCGCGACGCTCGTCCCCGCGCCCATGCCCTTCGGCGTCGGGAGCGTCCCGAGGTTGGGGCGGCCGGGAATCAGCGGCAGTTCGACGTTGATCAGGTTCCAGGTCAGCGCCTCCGGGTTGTGCGGGTCGGTGAGGCGGCCCTCGAACTGCCGGTCGTCGAGGACCTGCAGATCCCAGTACTGGAACAGCGCCCCCTCGGCGACGGCCGCCGAGTGGATCTCCCAGACGCCCGGCTGCCCGCTCGTGTTCGGGTTCCCCGGGCCGACGAACAGGCCGAACGGGTTGGTCTCGGCGAGGCCGCCGCCGCTTTTCGGCGCCGAGAGGACGGCGACTGCGTCGCCCTGGTACTGCTGTTGGGTGGTCGTCGCGCCGTCGCCGGCCAGGACGACCGTTGCCACCTGGCCCCGGTAGATCAGGTCGCCGCCCTGGGCGAGTTGCGCCGGCGCGTCGGGTCTCCCCGCCCGGGCGCGGCTGCCTAGCAGCGTCAGTCCCGCTAGTCCGGCCCCGACCGTGCCGAGGACCGCCCGTCGCGACCGCCCACCACCACGCGATATGCTACCAGTAGACACAATTCGCCAGAGACGCCGACGGGCGAGATAAAACCAGATTGTCGGTTGCACACTCACACGGCCGAATCCGGACGGTTGCTCGTTCGACGCCGTCCGATGCGTCCCGTGTCGATCACCGTCCGCCTCACCTGTGAGCGGGGTGACTGCCGAGCACTCAGGTCAGCCGCCGCCGAAGAGCTCGAACTTGTCGCGGCGATACAGGTCGATCTCGGGGGCCATCGACGGCGACTGGGTGGCGGCGAACACGACCGCGCGGGCGATCTCCTCGGGTTCGCACGCGTCGCCGGGTTCGAAGCACTCCTCGAAGGCGTCGCCGTCCTCGTCGCCGAACTCGGTGCGGACCTCGGCGGGGTTGATCACCGTGACGGCGACGGCGTCGCCGACCTGGGCGGAGACGGACTTGGCGAACCCGCGGGTCCACCACTTGGTGGCGGCGTACACCGGGTTCCCCGGGCGCGGGTACTGGCCGGCGAAGCTGCCGAGGAAGACGATCGTACCCTCGCTGTCGCGCAAGTGCGGGAGCGCCGCCCGCGTGGCGAAGAACATGCCGTCGCAGTTGGTGGCCATCATCTCGGTGTACCGCTCGGTCGAGAGGTCCGCGACGGGACCACCGCGTGCGAGTCCGGCGTTGTTGACCAGCAGGTCCAGCCGGCCCAGTTCGGCGACGGTCTCCTCGATCAGCGTCTCGACGGCGGCCTCGTCCTGGACGTCGGTCGGGACGACCAGCGCCCGGCGGTCGTGCTCGTCGCGGACGGTCTCGGCGAGGGTTTCGAGACGGTCGGTGCTACGCGCGGCCAGCGCGACGTCGGCGCCGGCGTCGGCCAGTGCCAGGGCCGTCTCGCGGCCGATGCCGCTGCTCGCGCCGGTGACGATCGCCGCCTGACCGTCGAGTGACTGCTCGGGGGTCATCGACGCGGGCTTGGACGCCGACCGGAATAAAACGCCGCCTACCCGCGCCGACCCGCCCCCGGACCCGCGCGCGGGCGAAGGTGGGGAGTGAACAGAACGGAACCCCTAAGCCGTTCCCACCACAGACCTGAGATATGCAGCGGGCCGAGCCGCAGGACTTCAGTCGCGTGCTCTCCTCGATGTGCACGGAGCCCCACCCGGCGGCCCGCGCGGCCGCGGAAGAATTTCTCGCGACCAACCCCGGCGACCCCGGAACCTACGAAGCCGTCGCCGATCTGGAGGCCGAGGCGGTCGAGATGCTCGGGACGATCACCGGCCTGCCGAACCCATCGGGCTACGTCACCAGCGGCGGGACCGAGGCCAACATCCAGGCCGCCCGCATCGCGCGCAACCGTGGCGACGCCGACCGCCCCAACGTGGTCGCCCCCGAGAGCGCGCACTTCAGCTTCACCAAGGCCGCCGACCTGCTGGACGTCGAATTGCGCCGCGCGCCCACCGACGCCGACCACCGCGCCGACATGGCGGCGATGGCCGAACTCGTCGACGACGACACCGTCATGGTGGTCGGCGTCGCCGGCTCGACGGAGTACGGCCGCGTCGACCCCATCCCCGAGCTCGCCGAGCTGGCCGCCGACGTCGACGCGCTCTGTCACGTCGACGCCGCCTGGGGCGGGTTCGTCCTGCCGTTCACCGACCACCGGTGGCACTTCGGCCACGCCGGCGTCGACACGATGACGATCGACCCGCACAAGATGGGCCAGGCCGCCATCCCGGCCGGCGGCCTGCTGACCCGCTCCCGGGAGCTGCTCGACGAACTGGCCGTCGACACGCCCTACCTCGAGTCCAAGTCTCAGGCGACGCTGACGGGCACGCGCAGCGGCGCGGGCGTCGCCAGCGCCGTCGCCGCCATGGACGCGCTGTGGCCCGTCGGCTACCGCGAACAGTACCACGAGTCCATGGAAAACGCCGAGTGGCTCGCCGAGCAGCTCGCCGACCGGGGCCACGACGTCGTCGCACCCGAACTCCCGATCGTCGCCGCCGACATGACGATGCCGGTCACCGAGGACCTGCGCCGGCGGGGCTGGCGCATCTCCAAGACCGGCGCCGGCGAGATGCGCGTCGTCTGCATGCCCCACGTCACGAAGCCGATGCTGCGCTCGTTCGTCGCCGACCTCGACTGGTTTTGAGCCGCTGTGGCGGATTCGTTGCGCCTGTCGTTCGATCGAAAAGTATTCGGCGCGGTGGGGAGTACCACGGGACGATCGGGGGATGGAATCACGGACGAAAGCGGGCGCGCTGCGCGAGCACTCGCGAGTGCTCGTGCTGGCGTCGTCGACGACGGCGCCGGCCGACGCGGTGTGTGACGACCTGCTGGTGACCGCGCCGGCCGCCGACCTGCGCGTACTCGAGATCGCCTACGAGCGCCGGCCGGCCGAGATCGTCGACGCCTGGCGCCGCCGCCACGACGCGCTGCCGGCCGCGCTGGCGATCGTCTGTCCGGACGCACGCCACGACGACGGGACGGTCCTGCCGGAGACGGTCCACGTCACGACGGTCGCGCCCGCGGATCTGACGGGCGTCAGCATCGCCGTCTCGCGGTACCTCGACCGCTGGGACGACGCCGGCGTCCCGACCGCGGCCTGCCTGGACTCGCTGTCGGCGCTTTTGCAGTACGCCGACCAGGACCGGGTGTTTCGCTTCCTGCACACGCTGACCGGTCGCTTCGCCGCCGCGGGCGCGACCGGACACGTCCACCTCGACCCCGCGACCCAGGACGAGCAGACGATCGCCACGCTGGCGACGCTGTTCGACAGCCTCGTACGCTACGACGACGGCGAGTGGACGGTCAAGCGGTCCTGACCGCCTGCTAACGGGTCCTGACCCTTACAAGGCGCCACGGCCTAGGCGGGCCACTGGTCGCCGCGGAGCGCCGCGTCGGCGCGGGCACTGTCTCAGATGGACGACGGCTCATCGCCCCCCGGACGGCGCGAGGACGAACCGACGACCGACCCCGAGCCGCAGGGCCCCGAGAGCGACCGCCAGCCACCGGCGAGACAGGCCGGCGGCGACAGCACCGTGAGCGGGGGCGAGGCGGGCCAGGGACTCGACGAGAGCGGCGGGGAGTCGGACTCCTCGGACCCGCTGGAGCTGTTCTTCGACCTGGTGTTCGTGTTCGCGTTCACGCGCGTGACCACGTTCGTCGCCCACCACGCCTCGCCGGTCGGGCTGCTCAAGGGGGCCCTGCTGCTGGCCGCGCTGTGGTGGGCGTGGGTCACCTACACGTGGCTGATGGACACGATCCCGGAGGACGGGCTGTTGGCCGAACGACTGGGCGTGCTGGCGGCGACCGCGGCGATGTTCGTCGTCGCCCTGGGAGTCCAGAACGCCTTCAGCGACACCGCGGCGCTGTTCGGCGGGACGTACTTCGTCGTCCGGCTGTTGCACGTCGTGCTCACCGTCCGGAGCAGCGGCGGCGCGGTCCTCGATCGGTTCACGCGGCTCGTCCCCGGGTTCCTCGGCGGCCCGGGGCTGCTCTTGCTGGCGGCGTTCACCGACGGCCGGGTCCAGTTCGCGCTGTGGATCGTCGGGATCGCCGTCGACTACGGCGTGTTCCTCGTCCGGGGCGTCGCGAAGTACCGCGTCAACGTCAGCCACTTCGTCGATCGCTATCGCAGCATCATCATCATCGCGCTGGGCGAGTCCGTGCTCGCGATGGGCTTCGGGATCATCCGCGAGGAGCCGACGCTGCCCGCGGGGGTCGTCGTCGTCGCCGTCCTGGGCATCCTCCTGACGGCGGCGCTGGCGTGGCTGTACTTCGATTACGTGACCGTCGCGGCAGAAGGGCACTTCGCCTCGGTGGAGGGGTACGAACGGGGCCGGCTCGCGCGCAACTCCTACGCGTACATCCACCTGGTAATGGTCGCGGGCATCCTGCTGGTCGCGCTCGGCCTGGAGGGGGCGGTGCCGGCGGTGGGCGCGCCGCTCGGGCTGTACCCCGCGGCCGGGCTGTACGGGGGCACCGCCCTGTACCTGGCCGGCCACATCGCCTTCCGGCTGCACGACATCGGGAGCGTCAGCCTCGCGCGGCTGATCGCGGCCGTCGTCGCCGCCCTGCTCGTGGTCCCGATGGGCCATGTCGGGACGCTGCTGGCCCTGGCGGTGATCGTCGCGGGCGCGATCGGGCTCGTGGTCTTCGAGACGGTCTTCTCGACGATCCGGGCGCAGGTGATCGAGCGGGGCGGGCTCGAGGAGTCCCGGGGGTGAACCCGCGGGTTTTAGGCCCGGCTGGCGGCTACGGGGGAACATGAGTCACCAGGAGTTCCCCACCGACAACCCCGCGGTGGTGACCGTCGGGTTGCCCTACGCCAACGGCGACCTCCACGTCGGGCACCTCCGGGGGTACGTCACCGGCGACGCCGTCGCGCGCTCGCTGCGCCGGGTCGGCCAGCAGACCGCCTTCGTCTGCGGCTCGGACATGCACGGGACGCCCATCGCCGTCAACGCCGCCGAGGCCGGCGTCTCCCCCGAGGAGTTCGCCCTCGAGTACCACGAGACCTACGCCGAGACGTTCCCGCAGTTCAACGTCGAGTTCGACAACTACGGCCACACCCACGACGAGACCAACGTCGAGATGACGCGGTCGTTCGTCAGGTCCTGGATCGACGGCGATCACGTCTACGAGAAGGAGATCCAGGTGGCCTACGACCCCGCGGCCGACCAGTGGCTGCCCGACCGCCTCGTCGAGGGCACCTGCCCGTACTGCGGCGAGCACGCCCGCGGCGACGAGTGCGACGAGGGGTGTCAGCGCCACCTCGAGCCCGGCGAGGTCGAGGACCCCGTCTCCACGCTGACGGACAATCCCGCCGAGTATCGGACTCGCCAGCACAAGTTCCTGCGCCTCTCGGACTTCCAGGCGTACCTCCAGGACTTCATCGACCGCGTCGAGGGCACGGACAACGCCAGGAACCAGCCCCGCGAGTGGATCGAGGGCGACCTCCAGGACTTGTGTATCACCCGCGACATGGACTGGGGGATCGACTACCCAGGCGAAGGCGAGGAGGACCTCGTGCTGTACGTCTGGGTCGACGCGCCCATCGAGTACGTCTCCTCGACCAAGCAGTACACCGAGCGCGTCGGCGCCGACGAGTTCGACTGGGAGGCCGTCTGGAAAGTCGACGACGCGGCTGACCTGACGAGCGGCGACAACGGCGAGATCGTCCACGTCATCGGCCGTGACATCATCCAGCACCACGCCGTCTTCTGGCCCGCGATGCTCCGGGGCGCCGGGTTCAACGAGCCGCGGGCGATCCTGGCGACGGGCTTCGTCGGCATCGACGGCAAGGCGCTGTCGACCTCGCGCAACCGCGCGGTCTGGGCCGACGAGTACCTCGACGAGGGCTTTCACCCCGACCTGTTCCGCTACTACATGATCAACGGCAGCGGCCTGGAGACCGACGTGGACTTCTCCTGGGACCGCTTCGCCGAGCGGGTCAACGGCGAGCTCGTCGGCAACCTCGGGAACTTCTGCTACCGCTCGCTGCTGTTCGCCCACCGCAACTACGACGGCACCCCGGACGTCGACGTCAGCGACGAGGTCCGCGAGCGCATCGAGGACGCCGTCGCGGACTTCGAGGCCGCGCTCAACGCCTACCGCATCCGCGACGTCGGCGCCGTCCCCATCGAACTCGCTGACTTCGGCAACGAGTACATCCAGCGCAACGAGCCCTGGAAGCTCGTCAACGAGTCGCCGGACGAGGCGGCCCAGGTCATCCGCGACTGCGTCCAGCTCGCGAAGGCCATCGCGGTGCTGATGCAGCCGGTCATGCCCGGGAAGGCCGCCGAGCTGTGGGCCCAGCTGGGCGAGGACGGCGACGCCGACGACGTCCGCGTCGAGGACGCGCTGGCCGCTCCGCCGGCGACGTTCGACGAACCCGCCGAGCTGTTCGCGAAGATCGAGGACGAGCGCATCGCCGAGCTCAACGAGCAACTCGCCGAGCGCGTCGAGGCAGCCAGCGGCGACGAGAGCGAGGGCGACGACGCGGACGGCAACAGCGGCGTCGCCGACCTCGAGCCACTTGCCGACGAGCGGATCGGCTTCGAGGACTTCCAGGAGCTGGACATTCGCGTCGGCGAGATCGTCGCGGCCGAGCCCATCGAGGACTCCGATAAGCTCGCCAGGCTGAAGGTCGACATCGGCTTCGAGACGCGCCAGGTCGTCGCGGGCATCAAGCAGCTGCACGACCTCGATTCCCTGCCCGGCGAGCGCGTGGTCCTGCTGGCGAACATGGAGAAAGCCGAGCTGTTCGGCGTCGAATCGAACGGCATGGTCCTGGCCGCCGGCGAGGAAGCGGACCTGCTGACCACGCACGGGGACTCGCCGCTCGGCTCGAAGGTGCGCTGACGCCGCGGGCGCGGTCGCTGCGACCGTGCGTTTATAGGGCTCACCCGGCTACGCCAACGCATGGGCGACGACGAGGACGACGAGTGGCAGTTCTCGCTTTCGGACCTCCCCGACGAGGACGGGCCGGCCGAGGACGGGCCGGCCGAGGACGGGGGCGGCAACGTCGCGGGGGCGGTGCTGGGCCTCGAGGAGCGCGTCGAACCGGGGACGATCGATCCGGAGAACGCCGTGTTCGTGCTCCTCGGGGCGGCGGTGGCGGTGGTCGTTCTGCTGACGATGGCGGGCGTCATCTAGACGCCCCGAAGCGTTTACCCACGCTGCCCACCAATTGCGGGCCATGGCAGTGTTCGGACAGCAACTGGCGCTGCTGCTCGTCGTCGCCGGCGCGGCGCTGGTCGTCGCCGAGGCGCTGGCGCCGGGTGCGCACTTCATCGTCCTCGGCGTCGCGCTGCTAGTGGCGGGGCTCGCCGGCCTGTTGCTGCCCGCGAGCATCGGCGTGTTCGCCCCGCTCGTGCTCGCGGCCATCGTCATCATCGTCGGCGGGGTTACCCTCTACGGCTACCGCCAGTTCGACTTCTACGGCGGGAAGGGCGCCGGCCGCACCCGCGACTCGGACGACCTCCGCGGGAAGACCGGCCGCGTCACCGAGCGCGTCACCGAGTCCGGCGGCGAAGTCAAGCTCGACCGCGGCGGGTTCAACCCCCACTACCGCGCGCGCTGTCTCGACGGCGAGCTCCCCGAGGGCACCGAGGTGATCGTCGTCGACCCCGGCGGCGGCAACGTCGTCACCGTCGAGGCCATCAGCGCCATCGAGGACGACATCGACCGCGAGCTCGCCCGCGACGACGCCGACCGCGACGCCGGCAGCGAGACCGACGCCGACGCGGCCTGAGACTCTCTCGCTGGCTGGACGGATCGAACCGAATCCCGACCACGACCCCCCGGTTCCGAACGCTTTTCTGTTGCTCGCGCGAAAGGTGAGGCATGTTCCCCCTCGTCCCCCTGCAGTCGCTGTCGGGTACCCTCGGGTTCGTCGCGCTGATCATCCTGGTGATCGCCGTCGTCACGGTCTACCAGATGGTCGAGATCGTCAACGCCTACGAGAAGCGGGCGCTGACGGTCTTCGGCGAGTACCGCAAACTGCTCGAACCCGGCATCAACTTCGTCCCGCCGTTCGTCTCCCGGACGTACGCCTTCGACTTGCGGACCCAGACGCTCGACGTCCCCCGCCAGGAGGCGATCACCCGCGACAACTCGCCCGTGACCGCCGACGCCGTCGTCTACATCAAGGTCATGGACGCCAAGAAGGCCTTCC
>JBDGSW010000061.1:0-10894 GCA_042217345.1 Haloarculaceae archaeon | reverse complement strand
CACCACCGTGAGAGGCATCTCTACCGCCAGAATTCAAATCTGCTATCCAACTACTGGTGAGATGTCTGCTCATGATATTCTTCGATATATTTCAGATGTATGGATACCGGAAGGTGATCAACTGAACAAATAGCACAGGACATCATTGAAAGAGACTTACTTTATGAAACTATCTGTGGTTAGCTCAGTCTTCGCCGAGCAGATTCAGATCCAGATACGTCTCCAGTTCCCCCCGAATCACGTCGAGATCGGCGTTCTCGGTCGTCGCGTGGCTGAACATGGCCCCCTGGATGAAGGTCAAGAACATCGTCGCAGCGCGGTCGGGGTCGACGTCCCGGAAGGTGCCCTCCGCGACACCGTCGGCGATGATCTCGCGAACGCGATCGGTGATGAACTCGTCGTTCTTGGTGAAGCTCTCGCGGAAGGCCTCGTCGTGGACCGCCTGGGCGCGGAGCTCGATCATCGCGTGCATGAAGTCGTCGTCCTCCGCGAGCATGTTCTCGAAGACGTGGTCGATGACGACCTGGAGCTTCTCGTCGGCGGTCTCGCCCTCCTCGACGGGGACGGCCTCCTCCATCACCTCGAGCATGAACGCCATGAAGTCGACCAGCAGCGCGTCCTTGCTCTCGTAGTGGTGGTACAGCAGCGATTTGCTCTTCGCGAACTCGTCGCCGATCCGCTGGATCGTCAGATCCGCATAGCCGTGCTTCAGGAGCGCCTCGTAGGTCGCCTTCATGATGGCCGCGCGGGTGTCGTCCGGCTCTGCCTCGAACCGCTCGCTCGGACCGTCCATTGCTGAATGACTATTCAATCACCCGTGAATAGCTTTCCGGTCGCTGACCGGACCCGTCGCCAAGTAGAAAGATACTTGTACTGAATGAACGTTCAATCAAGCGTCCAACCGACTCCGTGTCCAACCACTCATGAGGGGAACTACGCTCGCGGTCCTGGCGATGGTCGCACTGATGCTCGTCCCGATGCAGGCGTTCGCGCTCGTCTCGGGGCAACCGAATCTCGACGCCACCACGGGGGCGAACTCGTTCGCCCCCGGCGAGACCGGGAAGCTGACGATCACGCTGTCGAACGCCGGAACGCTCGGCCAGCCGGCGACCGACCCCAAGCAGGCCGACTACAACGCGGAGGTGACCGAGGCGCGCGCGGTGAAAGCGACCCTCGACCCCAACGGGGCGCCGATCACGCTGGACGGTGACGCCCAGGTCGTCCCCAAACTCCCGAGCGGGCAGTCCGCGGCGGTCCCGTATCAGCTCACGGTCTCCGATCACGCCAAGCCCGGCACGTACCACATGGACCTGAACGTCGAGTATCGCTACACCTCCTCGATCACCACGGAGTCGAGTAACGGCGTGCGCGAGTACAAGACCGACGAGGAGACCTTCGACGTCACGATCAGGGTCAAAAAGCAGGCGCAGTTCGAGGTCGTCGACACGGAGTCGGACGTCCGCGTCGGTTCCGCGGGCACGGTGACGGTCGCGATGAAGAACGTCGGCGCAGAGGCGGCCAACGACACAACCGTCACGCTGGCGTCGCAGAACTCCGACCTCACGTTCGGGAAGGCCAGCGAGGGCACCCGGTACGCCGGCCGGTGGGAACCCGGCGAGACCAAGCGCATCTCGTACAAAGTCACGGCCGCCAAGAGCGCCGAGCAGGAGCGCTACGCGTTCGCTGCGACGGCGAAGTACGACGACCCGGAGGGCAAGACCCACACCTCACGGTCGCTGGCGCTCGGCGTGACCCCCCGGCCGGAGATGTCGTTCGCGCTCGCGAACGTCTCCTCGACGCTCCGTGTCGGTAACGACGGCACGCTCGAGGGCGAGGTCGTCAACCGGGGCGAGACCACGGCCCGCGACGTCGTCCTGCAGTTGACGACCGACTCCCAGAACGTCAATCCCAACGAGCGCGAGTACTCCGTGGGATCGCTGGCGCCGGGCGAGTCGGCGCCGTTCTCGTTCTCGGTGGGCGTCAGCGACGCCGCCGAGGGCGGCCCCCGGCAGTTCTCGTTCGTGGCGAAGTACCGCGACGCCGAGGGCGACGCCCAGCAGAGCGACGAGTTGCTCACCCGCCAGCGCGTGGCGCCGCAGGCAGACACCTTCGGTGTGTCCGTCTCCCAGGACGAGCTCACCAACGGCGGCCAGACCGAACTGCGCGTGACGGTGACCAACCGGGCCAACGAGACGGTGTCCGACGTCTCGGCGAAGCTGTTCGCCGACTCGCCGATCTCGGCGACCGGCGACCAGGCCTACATCCAGCAGCTGGCGCCCGGCGAGTCCGAGACCATCAAGTTCGGCGTTTCGGCCTCGGGCGCGATGACCGACAAGAACTACCCCGTCTCGATGGACTTCCAGTACCGGGACGCCGACGGCGACACGAAGCTCTCGGACACCTACCGGCGGCCGGTCCACGTCGCAGCTTCGAAGAAGGGCGGCGGCGGGGGGCTCCCACTGTCGCTTTTGGCCGTCGGCCTGGTCGCGGTCGTCGGCATCGCGGGCTACTTCCGGTTCCGGTAAGCGGTCGGCCCCTCTCCACCAATGGATCACCAGCGTTTCATCGACCGGCTCAACGAGACCATCGTCGACCGGACCGGCTGGGTCATCGTCGCGTTTCTGGCCCTGACGGTCGTGTTCGGCCTCGGCCTCGGGAACGTCGGCACGTCGGCCGGCACCTCGCAGTTCACCACGGGCCTGCCCGCAGAGGAGGCCTACCAGCAGGTCAACGAGGACTTCAGCCCGGCTTTCAGCACCGACACCGGCTCGACCCAGCTCATCCAGCGCAGCCAGAACGTCCTCTCGAAGCCGTCGCTGTTGACGATGCTGCGCACGGAAAAGCGCCTCCGGGACCACCCGGAGCTGCGCGTCTCGGCGACGACGAGCGTGGCCGACAGCGTGGCCACGCAGCTCGACCCGTCCGCGTCGTCGCTGACCGAGGAGATCGACGCGGTCGAAGAAGCGACGCCGGCGGAGATCGACGCCGCCGTCGATCGCGCCGCCGCCCGCGACCCCTCGTTCGCGTCGCGGCTGAGCAACGACTTCAACCGCCAGAGCGCGTCGGCGTCGGCGACGATCGGCGTCGTGACCCACAGCGTGCCGGCCGGCGTCTCGACGAGCGCGGGCCAGGGCGGCACCAGTCCGCTGACGCCGCTGCAGACCCGCTCTGCGTTCGTGGTCGACTCGGTCGGCCAGAGCATCACGGTCTTCGGCTCGGGGATCATCTCCGCGGAGTTCTCGAACGTGATCGTCGACTCGCTGTTGATCGTCGTGCCCGCGGCGGTGATCTTCATCACGTTCTTCCTGATCATCGCGTACCGCGACCTGGTCGACCTGCTTGCCGGGATCTTCTCGCTGGTGATGGCGGTGGTGTGGACGTTCGGGTTCATGGGGCTGGCGAGCATCCCGTTCAGCCAGATGCTCATCGCCGTCCCGCCGCTGTTGCTGGCGGTCGGCATCGACTTCGGCATCCACGCCGTCAACCGCTACCGCGAGGAGCGCGCCCACGACAGGCCCGTCGGCGAGTCGATGCTGATCACCACCAACCAGCTGTTCGTCGCCTTCTTCATCGTGACGGGGACGACGGTGATCGGCTTCGCCGCCAACTTCACCAGCGCGCTCGGGCCGATCAAGGACTTCGGGCTCGTCGCCTCGATCGGCATCACGTTCACTTTCCTCATCTTCGGAATCTTCCTGCCGGCGCTGAAGGTGTGGATCGATCGCCGCCGCGAGGAGTACCCGATCCCGACGATGAGCCAGACGCCGCTGGGATCTGAGGGCTCGCGGCTGAGCGCGGTCCTGCGCGGCGGCGTCGTCGTCGCCGAGCGCGCGCCCGCGGCGTTCCTGGTGGCCGTGTTGCTGTTGAGCGTCGTCGCCGGCTTCTACGCGACGGGTGTCAGCACCTCCTTCGCCCAAGAGGACTTCCTCCCGCCGGAGCACAACCCCGACTGGATGATGCAGCTGCCCGAGCCGTTCAAACCGCACACCTACAGCGTCACGGCGACGACGAACTACCTGGAGGATCACTTCGGGACGATCCAGTCGTCGACGGCGACGATCTACGTCCAGGGGCCCATGGAACGGGACTCCGCCCTGGACTCGATCTATCGGGCCGGCGAGGACCCGCCGGACAGCTTCGTAACCGACGGGCGCCACGCCGACTCACAGAGCATCGTGACCGTCATCCAGTCCTACGCGGATCGGGACCCGCAGTTCGCACAGCTGGTCGCGCGCAACGACCCCGACGGCGACGGCATCCCCGACGATAACCTCGGGGCCGTCTACGACGCGCTGCTGTCGTCGCCGGCGCGCGACCGGGCGTTGCAGTTCATGACCGAGGACCGCCGGAGCGCGCGCGTCGTCTACGACGTCAAGGCCGACGCCAGCCAGGATGCGGTCACTGCCGACGCCCGGAAGCTGGCCGACGACTACCGGATGGACGCGGTCGCGACCGGCCAGACGGTCGTCTTCCAGGCGGTCAGCAACGTCATCCTGAGTTCGGCGATGCGGAGCCTGCTGGTAGCCCTGGCCGGGTCGACGGTGTTCCTGGTGTTGGTCTACTGGCTCATCGAGGGTGAGGCGACGCTGGGGGTCGCCAACGTGATTCCCATCCTTGTGACCGTCGCGCTGCTGGCGGGGACGATGCGGCTGGTCGACATCCCATTCAACGCGATCACGGCGACGATCCTGGCGATCACCATCGGGCTGGGCATCGACTACTCCGTCCACGTCGTCCACCGCTTCGCCGACGAACGCCGCGAGCGCGCGCTCATGCCCGCGCTCGATCGGACCGTCCGCGGGACGGGCGGCGCGCTCATGAGCAGCATGTTCACGACCGTCTTCGGCATCGGCGTGCTCGCGCTCGCACTGTTCCCGGCGATCGGTCAGTTCGGCGTCCTGACGGGCCTGAGCATCGTCTACGCCTTCCTCACGTCGCTGTTCGTCCTGCCCGCGGTGCTCGTGCTGTGGGACCGCTACGTCCCCCACGACCTGGGCGCCGCCAGCCCCGAACTGGGCCCCCAGACCGCGACGGGCACGCCCAGCGTCGAGAGCGGGTCCGACGCTGAGTCGCCCCCCGAGGATTGACGGCCGGCACGGTCGGCCCGGGCGCTCCGCCATCGACCGAAACCGCGATTCACAGCAGGAAGGTCCCGAGGAAGCCGAAGGCGGTCGCGAAGGTGACGTACGGGCCGGCGTCCTCGTAGGCGTCGGGGTAGATCTCGCCGGCCAGCGACGAGAGGATGGCGCCGCCGGCGAACGCTCGCAGCGCCGAGACGTAGTACTCGGGCAGCGGCGGGAGGAACCAGTACCCGAGCATGACGGCCGCGCCGACGGCGATCCCGGTGGCGACCCAGGCGCCCAGGGTGATCCACGGGCCGCGGTTGCGCACCATGTTGTCGGCGGACATCATCGACTGAGAGCCGTTGGTCACCACGAGCGCGAACAGGAAGGCCAGCGCGCCGTGGACGTTGCCGGCCAAAAGCGAGCCCATCGCGGCGTTCTCGGGGATGCCGTCGGTGGTCACGCTGGCCCACAGCCCCCAGCCGTCCTTCTGGGACTTCGCGCTGGCGACGCGGTCGATCACCACGTCGAGCGCCCCGAAGGCCGACACCCCGAGCAGGAAGTACCCGGACGCGACCAGCGTCCCGATGGTCCTGATCGCCGGCTCGTACAGTTCGAAGGCCAGCGAGATGATCAGCGAGCCGCCGCCGATCGCCAGCAGGATCGCCTGCCAGCGCTGTTCGCTGCCGATCCAGGTCCCGAGGCCGCCACCGATCGACAGCGAGACGGCCGACAGCACGGCGTAGAACCACGGGTTCTCGAGCAGTCCACCCACGCCGAGCACACCGACGGCGACGACGCCGGTCTGGAGTTGAGTGAGTCCGATCATGAGTGAAAAGCGGCGCTGAAGCCGCCCGCGGCTACGCCGCCGATGCTGAAAAGTCACTGCCCGTGAACGACCGAGGGGGAAGCGATCGGCGTCCTGGACGCGGGCGACCGGCCGCGTCTCGAAGCCACCACCAGATGATCGGCCCGATGCGGGCCACCACGTCGCAGGTATCCCGTCGCCAGAGGTGGACGCAGATACCCGTTCCCAGCGGAGACGGGCCACGGAGACGCAGGCAGTGACAGCTCGATCCACGCACCGAGTCACCACCGGTTATCCCGCGGGGGCTCGAACGTGAGCCATGCTCGCGCCAGACCTCGAGGGATCGACCGCGCTCGTCACGGGGAGTGCCCGCGGACTCGGCCGGGAACTGACGCTGGCGCTCGCCGCCTGCGGCGCCGACGTCGCCGTCCACTACCACACCAGCGAGGGGCCCGCCCGCGAGGTGGCCGCGACCGCCCGCGAGGACGGTGTCGACGCGACCGTCGTCGGCGCCGACGTGACCGACCCGGACGAGGTGGACGCGCTCTTCGGAGCCATCGAGGCCGACCTGGGGACCGTCGACGTGCTCGTCAACAACGTCGGGGCGTTCGCGCCGATCCACTGGGAGGAGATCGACGTCGAGACCTGGCACCGGGTGCTGAACACGAACCTGACGGCGACGTTCCTGTGCTGTCGCCGGGCGCTGCCCGCGATGCGCGAGCGGGGGTTCGGCCGGATCGTCAACGTGGGCTACGCCAGCGCCGAGAAGGGCCTGGTCGGCCCCGTCAACTTCCCGTACTTCGTGGCGAAGGCGGGCGTGCTGATGTTCACACGCATGCTCGCGGCCGACACCGACGACGACGGAATCACCGTCAACGCGGTCTCGCCGTACGTCATCGAAAACTCCGAGGAGTTCCCCGACGAGCTCCCCCGGGGCCGGCCGGCGGACTTCGCGGACGTGATCCAGCCCGTCCTGTTTTTCCTGGATGCGGACAGCGACTACGTCAGCGGGGCGAACGTCGAGGTCTCGGGCGGGTGGCTCCCAGAGTCGGTCTGAGTATCAGCCCTCGAAATCCCGCCGGAACGTTTTTCTCGGGCGGGCGCGCGCCCTCGGTGTGACCGGACACGAGACGGCCGCGACGCCCGACGCCGGCGCCGCGGCAGCGACCGAACGGACGCCGCGCGAGCGCGTCGCGGCCTTCCCCTGGCCCGCGGGGCTGGCGGCCGGCGTCGGCGCGTTCGCCGCGACCTACGCGATCGTACTGCTGTACGTGCTCGCGGGCATCGCCCAGGTGACCGGGTCGATCACCGATCGGCTCGTCACCGTCGGGTTCATCGTCTACACCGCACAGAACGTCCCGCTGACCGCCGACGCCGGGCCGTCAGTCGTCGCCGTCGGCGGGAACCTCGTCGCGAAGGCCACCCAGCCGCTGGTCTACCAGGCCGTCCCGGTGCTGGCGCTGGTCGTCGCCGGCGCCGCCGTCACCAGGTACACCCGGCCCGACCGACGCAGCGCGCTCACGGCGGTCCTGGTTGGGTGTGCCGTCGCCGTCGGCTACCTGCTGGTGGCGCTCGTGGGCACCTACGTCTTCACGCGCACCCAGCAGGCCGGCCCGGAGGTCGTGGTGTATCACCCGGACCGGCTCGCGACGCTGGGCTACGGGCTGGCCTACCCGCTGGTCTGTGGCGTCGTCGGCAGTCTGGGCGCCCAGGCCGTCCTGGAGTAGAAGTAGCGCCGCTCAGTTCCCCGAGCCGCTGATCGCGTCGACGAAGCGGTTCAACCGCCACTTCCGTTCGTGCGGCTCCGATGCCGCCTCGTCCTCGTCCTCCAGCGTGGCGTCGATCGTGGCGCGCCCGCCGCCGTCGGCCGCCGCCGCGCCGGTCGCACCGTCCGCTTCGGCGTCGGGCGCCGGCGCGGCTTCGTCGGTCGCGTCCCCGGTCGAGGGCTCGGCGAGCGTGTCGGTGATTCGCGGCGTTGTTCCGGGGTCGATGTCGAGCACCTCGGCGGGATCGGTGGCGACGTCGCGGCCGATGAGCAGGTGGACGATCAGCGTCCGGTAGGGGCGCAGCCGGTCGACCTCGGGGTCGTCCAGGTCGGGGACCGTCGCGAGGTGATCGACGCCCACGCGGTCGGCGATACCGTCGTCGGACGGCCCGGGACACAGCCGCGAGACGACCAGTCCGGTGACGGAGCCGCCGACGTTCTCGACGAACTGGGCGGTCTTCTCGGCGTCGAGGACGGCCGCCTCGGCGGGCGTGGTCACGACGATCGTCTCGTCGGCCAGCTGGATCGGGATCGCGGTCTCGCGGGTGATCCCGCTGGCCGTGTCGAGGACGACGGCGTCGTACTCGCCGGTGAGGCGGTCGACGACGCCCGGGAGCTCCTCGGGATCCGCCCGCGCGAACGCGTCGAGGTCGGTCGCGCCGGGGAGGACGTCGAGGCGGCCCTCGACGTCCATGGCGTCGGCCGACTCCCGAACCATGGCCGTCTCGAGATCGGCCTCGCCGCCGAGGACGTCGTGCAGCGTCGGTTCCGCGGAGATCCCGATGACGTCCTGGAGGTTCGACATCGCGAGGTCGGCGTCGACGAGCGCCACCTCCCGGCCGGTGGCCCGCAGCGTCGCCGCCAGGTTGGCGGCGGTCGTCGTCTTGCCGACGCCTCCCTTCCCGCCGGCGACTGCGTAGATAGTTGCAGGCATCGACGGTGATAACGACCCAATACGCCATAAAGCGCAACTACCGTTCAGCCCGTTTGCGCGCGCACGCCCGATTCGCAGCGCCGATAATCGATGTTTTCATCGCTGATATCGTTCTCGTCGGGGCGGTTCGGCGCCCCTCACAGTTTCATCTTCGAAAAGCGGCGTCGATCGACGCGGATCGAAGGTTCCGCGCGGGCGGGCGCCGGCGACGCGGCGAGCGGGCGGTCCAGACCGACAGCGTTTCGGCCGTCCCGCGCCTGTCCCCGTGGTAATGAGTCGGGACACCATCGAGGTCCGCGGGGCCGAGGAACACAACCTCAAGGACGTCGACGTGACCATCCCCCGCGAGGAGCTGACGGTCGTGACGGGGCTGTCGGGATCGGGGAAGTCCTCGCTGGCGTTCGAGACGATCTACGCCGAGGGCCAGCGCCGATACATCGAGTCGTTGTCCGCCTACGCCCGCAACTTCCTGGGCCAGATGGACAAGCCGCAGGTCGAGACCGTCGAGGGGCTCTCGCCGGCGATCAGCATCGACCAGAAGAACGCCGCGAACAACCCCCGCTCGACGGTCGGGACCGTCACCGAACTGCACGACTACCTCCGCCTGCTGTACGCCCGCGTCGGCACGCCCCACTGTCCGGAGTGCGGCCGCGAGGTCGGCGAGCAAAGCGCCCAGCACATGGTCCGGCGGGTGCTCGAACTCCCCGAGGGCACGAAGGCCAAGCTCGCCGCCCCGGTCGTCCGCGACCAGAAGGGCGCGTTCGAGGACCTGTTCGACGAGCTCGTCGCCGACGGCTACAGTCGCGTCGAGGTCGACGGCGAGCCTTACGACCTCACCATGGATCGGCCCGAGCTCGACGAGAACTTCGACCACACCGTCGACGTGGTCGTCGATCGCGTGAAAGTCAGCGCCGACGCGCGCTCGCGCATCACCGATTCCGTCGAGACGGCCCTCGAGGAAGCCGACGGCGTCCTGAAGGTGATCCTCCCGGACCCGCCCGCGGACGTCGAACTCGGCGGCGCGACCGCCCGCGCGACCGGCGACCTCGCCGACGACGAGGCCGACGACCGCCTCGTCGTCGAGTTCTCCGAGGACCTCGCGTGTACGCACTGCGGCATCGACATCTCCGAGATCGAGACGCGAAGCTTCTCGTTCAACTCGCCGCACGGCGCCTGTCCGGAGTGTGAGGGCATCGGTTCGACCAAGGAGGTCAGCGAGGACCTGGTGATCCAGGACCCGAGCAAACCCCTCAAGGACGTCTTCGAGCCCTGGAGCTACAACCGGACGTACTACTCCCGCCAGCTCGACAACGTCGCCGAGCACTTCGGCGTCAGCCTCTCGACCCCCTGGGCGGACCTGGACCCCGAGATCCGCCGACAGTTCCTCTACGGCACCGACGACGCCGTCCACTTCGAGTGGACCACCAAGAACGGCACCCGCGAGAAGACAGAACGCTTCGAGGGCGTGATCAACAACCTCGAGCGCCGCTACGTCGAGACCGACTCCGACCGCGCGCGCGACCACATCGAGGACTACATGGCCGTCACGACCTGCCCGGCCTGCGAGGGGACGCGCCTGAAGGCCGAGTCCCGGGCCGTCCTGGTCGACGGCACCGCGATCACCGAGGTCAACCGGATGTCGATCGGCGACGCACTGGAACACTTCGAGGACATGGAGGCCGGCTTCGACGAGCGCGAGGCCAAGATCGCCGAGGAGATCCTCAAGGAGATCCGTGCGCGCCTGGGCTTCATGTGCGAGGTCGGCCTGGACTACCTCACCCTCGACCGGGAGGCCTCCACCCTGTCGGGCGGCGAGAGCCAGCGCATCCGCCTGGCCACGCAGATCGGCTCCGGGCTGGTCGGCGTGCTGTACGTGCTCGACGAGCCCTCTATCGGCCTGCACCAGCGCGACAACGATCGGCTGCTCAACACCCTGGAGGAACTGCGAGACCTCGGCAACACCCTCATCGTCGTCGAGCACGACACCGAGACGATGCGACGGGCCGACAACATCATCGACATGGGCCCCGGCCCGGGCAAGCGCGGTGGCGAGGTCGTCGTCAACGGCGACTTCGACGAGTTGATCGACTGCGAGGACAGCGTCACCGGCGAGTACCTCTCCGGGGGGAAGACGATCCCGGTTCCCGGGCAGCGCCGCGACCCCGAAGGCCACCTCACCATCGAGGGCGCCCGCCAGCACAACCTCCGGGACCTGGACGTGGACCTCCCGCTGGGCTGTTTCACGGCCATCACCGGCGTCTCGGGGTCAGGGAAGTCCACGCTGATGCACGACATCCTCTACAAGGGGCTGGCCCGCCGGATGA
>JBDGSW010000113.1:0-10964 GCA_042217345.1 Haloarculaceae archaeon | reverse complement strand
TCTCCTCGAGTGTCGGGCTCCTCGTCGCCGCGATCGCCGTCGGACTGGTGATGTACCGGTACGTCAGGTGAGACAGACGTCGCCAGTCGCGCCCTGGCGCCGCCCGTCGGTCGATCGTGACAACTGTTGGTTCGGTGATGCGGCCGCTCAGTCGTCGAGCAATCGCGAGACGAGCGAAGCGGCGATCGCCACGGGAATGGCGTACACGAGAAAAATGGCGAACATTCCGATGGCTGTCACCACCGGGTTGGCACCCCCAGACGTGGTCTGAACGAAGATCAAGACGACGAACCAGAGAGTGAGCAACTCGACTGTCTCCGAGTCGTCCATTCTGGGCGATCGTTTCGACTCTCGGACATCTAAAAATACTACCGGTCAGACGCCGTCGCTCGCCGAGGCGTCGAAACCGTTCCGAACCCGTTTGCATTCCCGGGCTTCACTGGGGATGCGAGCGTCCGGATGACTGCCCGGGCGAGCACGTTCCCCGGCCCAGCGCACGAACCGAACAGTCATGTGCCCGGCCCGCCCACTGGGGCCCAACGACCGCACGGATGTCGCGATACAACCCCGCACGCGTCAGGGAGTACTGGCAGGACGCCTGGGAGCGCGCCGGCGTCTACGACTGCCCCGACGACGCCGAGGACCCGACCTACGTCCTCGGGATGTTCCCCTACACGTCGGGGGCGCTGCACATGGGCCACGTCCGCAACTACGCGATCACGGACGCGTACGCCCGCTACCGGCGGATGTGCGGGGATAGCGTGCTGCACCCGATGGGGTGGGACGCCTTCGGGCTGCCGGCCGAGAACGCGGCCTTCGAGCGCGACACCGATCCCGAGACCTGGACGCGGTCGTGCATCTCCCAGATGCGCGACGAACTCGAGGAGATGGGCTTCGGCTACGACTGGTCCCGGGAGATCACCACCTGCGACCCCGAGTACTACCGCTGGAACCAGTGGCTGTTCGAGCAGTTCTACGAGGCGGGGCTCGTCGACTACGAGGGCGCCACGGTCAACTGGTGTCCCGACTGCGAGACGGTGCTGGCCGACGCGCAGGTGGACGAACGAGAGACGCCTGCGGCGTCTCCAGGAGGCGGCGAAGCCGCCGGCGCCGGTGTCGAGGAGGTCTGCTGGCGCTGTGAGACGCCCGTCGAGGCCCGCGAGCTCGACCAGTGGTTCTTTTCGATCACCGACTACGCCGCCGAGCTCGACGCCGGGCTGGACGACCTGGACGGCTGGCCCGAGGGCGTCCGGGAGGTCCAGCGCAACTGGATCGGCCGCCGCGAGGGCGCCCGCGTCACCTTCGAGGTGCCCGCGTACGGCGACGTCGACGTGTTCACCACCCGGCTGGACACGATCCACGGCGCGACCTACCTGGCGCTGTCGCCCGGCCACGAGCTCGCCGAGCGCCTGGCCGACGACGACCCGGCCGTCGCCGAGTACGTCGAGTCCGTCCGCGGCGGGGGCGCCGACGCGGCGGGCACGTCGGGCGTCGAGACCGACGCCACCGCGGTCCACCCGCTGACCGGCGAGGAACTGCCGGTGTACGTCGCGGCGTACGTGCTGGACGACGTCGGGACGGGGGCGGTCATGGGCGTGCCCGCGCACAACGAGCGCGACCACGCCTTCGCGGCCGCCAACGACCGCCCGATCGAGCAGGTCGTGGAACCGGTCGGCGAGGAAGGGACCGACCTGCCGGACGCGCCCTTCGTCGGCGACGGCATGCTCGTCGACAGCGGCGAGTACGACGGGCTGGCCAGCGCCGCGGCGCGCGAACAGCTCCTGGCGGCCGACGCCGTCGAGTCCGCCGTGACCTACCGCCTGCGCGACTGGCTGATCTCCCGGCAGCGCTACTGGGGGACGCCCATCCCGGTCGTCCACTGCCCCGACTGCGGGCCCGTGCTCGTCCCCGCTGAGGACCTGCCCGTCGAGCTGCCCGAGTACGTCCAGACGACCGGGAACCCGCTGGCGGCCAACGAGGACTTCGTCGAGACGACCTGTCCCGACTGCGGCGGGCCGGCCGAGCGCGAGACCGACACGATGGACACCTTCGTCGACTCCTCGTGGTACTTCCTCCGGTACCTGAGCCCCCACCTCGACTCGGCGCCGTTCGATACCGAGGTGGCCGACGAGTGGCTGCCCGTCGACGTCTACGTCGGCGGGGAGGAACACGCCGTCCTCCACCTGCTGTACATCCGCTTTTTCACCCGCGCGCTGGCAGACCTGGGGCTGCTCGACGTCCGCGAGCCGGTCGAGCGGCTGGTCAACCAGGGGACCGTGCTGCACGACGGCACCAAGATGTCCAAATCGAAGGGCAACGCCATCGCGCCCCACGAGTACGGCGCCGAAACCACGCGGCTGTTCGTGCTGGCCGCGGCCCACCCCCACCAGGACTTCGAGTGGACGGTCAAGGACGTCTCGACGGCCTACGACTTCCAGCAGCAGCTGTACGCGATGGTCGAGGCGCTGGCCGAGCGCGAGGACTTCCGCACCGAGAGCGAGCCCCACGACGAGTACCTCGAACGCGAGATCGACCGCACGATCGCCGCCGTCTCCGAGGAGTACGAGCGCTTCCGGTTCCACCAGGTCATCAACGAGCTCCAGCGGTTCGCCCGCCTGCTGCGGCGCTACCGCGAGTACGAACCGCCGTACAAGTACACCTACGAGCGGGCGCTGCGGGCGCTGTCGGCCATGATCGCGCCGATCACGCCGTACCTCGGCGAGGAGCTGTGGCACCTCCTCGGCGAGGCGGGACTGGTCGCCGCGGCCGAGTGGCCCGCGCCGCTCCGGGAGGTCCCCGCCTACCGCGCCGAGCGCCAGCTCGTCCGGCGGACGCTCGACGACGTCCGCGACATCACCGACGTCGTCGACATCGACGACCCCCAGGAAATCGAGATCGTCGTCGCCGCCGACTGGAAGTACCGCGCCTACGAACTCGCCCGCGAGGCCGACCCCGACACGGCCATCGTCGGCGAGATCATGGCCGACGAGGCGGTTCGGGCCCACGGCGACGCGGCCGCCGACTACGCAGCCGCTCTCCAGGAGCGCCAGGCCGAACTCGAACCCGCGCTTGACCCCGACCGCGAGCGCGACCTGCTCGAACAGGCCGCCTGGCTGTTCGCCGACGAGTTCGGCGCCGACGTGACGGTGCGAGGCGCCGACGGCGACGGCGCCCTCGCCCGCAAGGCCGAGCCGAACAAACCCGCCATCCACATCAGCTGATCGCGGCGCCGACCGCTCCCCCCCTCGTTTCGGATCCGCGAACCGACGTGTCCACGCCCGGAGCCGTCGTCTCGACCCGCACGTATTTCCGTCTGGTGTCCAATCCAGGTGACAGATGGCGACGTCTGTACGCGGTACGGTCAGCGGAATGGGAACGCGAGCGAACCCGGCGTTCGCGGTCGGTGCCGTCGCGATCCCGGTCGCGGCGCTGCTGGCGGCGATGACGTTCGGAACACAACAGCTCCACATGTACGTCCACGTGATGGCGGGCGTCCTGTGGACGGGAATCGACCTGTTCATGGCGATCGTCCTCGGGCCGGTGCTGGGCGGGCTGGCCGTCGAAGAGCGCGCGGCGGTGTTCCAGCGGTTCACGCCGAAGATGACCTTCCTGATGCCGTCGCTGGCGCTGGTGACCATCGGCGGCGGCATCTCGCTGGCGTTGCGGATGGGCTACTTCCCGCACGCCGACCCGTGGCTGGCGCTGTTCACGGCGGCGTCGCTCGTGCCGGCGCTGCTGTTGATCGGCGTGCAGTTCGACGCGCTGACGGACTGGCGCTGGCTGGCGCCGTTCGCCGTCGTCCTCGTCGGTAGCGTCGCATACCTCGCGCTGACGCTCCCGGATTTCGCGATGACGCGGCCGGTGATCGTCGCCGCGCTCGCGATCGTCACCGTGCTGAGCGTGCTCGGTTTCGGCGTCTTGCTGCCCGGCGAGGTGCGCATGTACCGTGAGATGCGCTCGGCCGATCCCGACCCCGAGGTGATCTCGGCGATCGGCATGCGCAACGCCCGACTGAGCGGCCTCCAGGGAGGCTTCCAGCTGGCGATCGTCGTCGTCATGGTCTACCTGCGCTGGGGCGGCTTCTGAGCGGGAGCCACGTTCACGGTCCCGGGCCGCGTAGGACCGGCATGGCATTCGACCACGTCACGTTCTTCGAGGTGCACCTGCCGGCGTCGGGCGGCGCAGACGGAAGCGACGCGGCTGCGGCGGACGGCGACAGCGGCGGCAGCGGTGGCTGCCGCAAACTCGTGTACGCAGGCGTTCTGACCGCCGTCGCGGCAGCCGGGTACCTGCTGCGACGGCGCGCGGGCGAACGGGGGCGTCGGGGATCGTCCGGAGCGGAGACCGTGGTGAGCGAGGAGGAGGCGGCGACGCACTGAGCGGCGGACGCGGAGCGTTTCGACGGTCGGTATCGGCCGACAGTTTTTTGCGGCGGATCGCCAAGCCACGCCAGGTTCAGGATGGTCGGGCACTGATGTCGGAGGTACAGTTCCGCCGGGCGCGATCGGAGGACGCCGAGACGATTCTGGCGATCAAGCGCGCCGCGATCGAGGAGCTGGAACACTGGCAGTACAGCCCCGAGCAGATCCGCGCGTGGGCGCCCAAAGACGACTACGCCCCCACGTTCGCCGAGGCGATCGACCACGAACGGTTCGTCGTCCACGTCGCCGAGCGCGACGGCACGGTGATCGGCTACGGCGCGCTGACCGTCCCCGACGAGCGCATCGACGCGCTGTTCGTCCACCCCGACCACCACGGCCAGGGCGTCGCGACCACCCTCATCAAGCAACTCGAACTCAGCGCGCAGTTCCAGGGCATCGAGGAACTCGACGTCGTCGCTGCCCGCAACGCCGTCGACTTCTACCGCTCGGTCGGCTACTGGCGCCTCGACGACGAGGTCACCACCATCGAGGACGTCGACCTCGAACTCGTCCGCATGCGCAAACGCGTCGGCGACGACGGCCTCGCGACCGCCACCGTCGACGCCGAGGGCCCCACCGACACCACCGACGCCTCCGAGGCCACCACCGCCTCCGAGGCCACCACCGTCTCCGATCCCTCCGACGCCGGCGACGCCGCCGACCGACCGGACGCGGACGAGTGAAAACCTCTATTTCGCGTGGAGCCGATCGCACCGTCGACCACGCTGCTCTAGGTCAGTCGGTGCAGTCGAAACAAGGGGGAGTGTTCAGGGCGGGCTCGCCCACGGACTCAGCCGCTGACGGCGGGCTCGAAGACGTCGGCGTGCAGGCGGTCGACGACGGTCTCGGTGAGCGTCCGGAGGTTGACGGCGTCCTCGCGGTTGTACGAGACGAGCGTCTCCAGGGCCGACTCGTCGCCGCGTTCGTACTCGTACCACAGCCGGACGGCGTCCTCGCCGGAGATGTCCGGGCGGTCGCGGTCGACGCCGATCTCGCGCTCGATGGCCTTGAGCCCGCCCGACAGCCCCAGCTGCCTGCAGGGGTACATGAGATCGAGGTGCGGGTGGTCCAGCGCGAGGTCGAACGACTCCTCGAGGAAGGGCACGTCGAAGCGCGCGCCGTTGAACGTCACGAGCAGGTCGGCGTCGGCGAAGAGGTCCGCAACGGCCTCGGCGGTGAGGTCCCGCCCCTTCACGAGCGTCGTCGTCTCGCCGGCCCGGTGGGCCGAGACGGTGGTCACGTCGGCGTAGCTGGCGTCGAGCCCTGTCGTCTCGATGTCGAAGAAGCAGGTCCGCTCGCGGAAGTTCTCGTAGAGGCGCCAGCGCTCGCTGGAGGGGAACTGCTGGTCGAAGAAGGCGGCGTCGCCGGCGGCCAGCCGGTCGCGGGCCGTGTCGATGAACGACTGGATCCGCTCGGCGGTGGTGGGGCCGACCGCCTCCGGGTCGAACTCGTCCCAGTGGGTGACGCCGGCTTCCCACAGCTTGCGTTCGGTCTTCTCCCCGACGCCCCGGACGGGGATGAAGCTGTTCTCGATGCGCACGATGGGTGGGTTGGCGACTGGGGACGGTAAAACTGTACCGGGTTTCGGGCTACCGATCGCCGGCCACGCCGATCTCGCGCTCGAACCTCGCGAAAAAGTCGGTCATGAACTGCCACCGCTCCTCGCCGAGGCGCCGGGCGGGGGCCGTGTGCAACCGGTCCAGGCGCTCTCTGGCCCACTCTCGCAGGCGTTCGACGTCCGGCGCGTCAAGCCCGGCCGCGCCGTGGGCCGTCGCGTCGTCAATCACGGCGTACCGGTCGCCCGCTCGCCCGGATCGCTCGCCGACGATGCAGGCCAGTCGAACGATGCCGCGCGCTCCCGCGGCGTCCAGCTTGTCGGCGTCGAACAGCAGTTTCGCCTCGATCGTCTCCGGGTCGGGGGAACTGGCCCGGATGCTGTGGGACCTGACGCAGCGCCCGACCGCGTCGGTCGCGTCGGCGTCGACCCCCTCGGCTTCGAGGAGCCTCGTCGCCGTCGCCGCGGCCCAGGCGTCGTGGTCGTCGATCTCGCCCGTGCGCTCGCGCGGCCGCCCGACGTCGTGGAACCAGGCCGCCGCGGCGAGGACTTCCCTGTCGACGCGGCCGTCGCACTCGTCGGCCAACCGGAGGGCCACGTCCCGAACTCGCCGGGCGTGAAAGCGGTCGTGGGCGGGAAGGGCGTCGTCGTAGTACGGCAGGGCCAACTCGCGGGCGAGGGTGGAGAGCGCCGCTGTCATGGACGTGTGTACCGAACCTGTCGGCCGGCATAGTGGTTGTGAAGCGCCCCGGGTGCGTGCGCACGCCATCGGCCCGCGGTTCGGGGCAACTGGTTTGGCGGTCGCCGTCGCACCGACGCCCATGACCACGTTCCTCGTCGCGACCGCGTCGGTCCACACCACGGCGGCGGCCTGTGACTACCTGGGCGAGCGCGTCGGCCCGGACGACACGGTGGTGGTCGTCAGCGTCACCGAATCGGGGATGGACCCCCGTGACGCGGGCGATGCCACGAACGTCGCGCGCACGCGATTGGTCGAGCCGACCGTCGAGACGCTCACCCGGGAGGGCCGCCCGAGTGAGGTGATCCAGGCCCTCGTCGCCGAACGCGGCGTCGGGGAGGTGCTGATCGGGGCGCGGCGGGGGGAACCGGGGGCCAGCGGCCTGGGCGCGACGGCGGCGGACCTGCTGGTGAGCCTCGACGTGCCGGTGGTGGTGGTGCCGCTGCCCGACCTGTCCTGACGACCGGAGAGCCGCAGTCTTAACCCGCTGGGGGGAACATAGGCGGGTAGATCCATGTCCGGGTCCGAGCTGGCGGCGCAGGTCGCCGACGCGCTGACCGTCGACGCCGACGCGTTCCAGGCGCGTGCCGAGGAGGAGGCCGAGGCGCTGAAAGCCGAGGTGTACGACGGCACCTTCGACAACTCTCAGGCCATCGTCGGCCTCGAACAGGAGCTGTACGCCGTCGACGACCGGACGGGCGCCCTGATGCGGGTACCCCGGCAACTGCTCGACCGCATCGGCTTCGAGAAGGAACTGGGCCTGCACAACGCCGAACTGCAGACCACGCCCGTCCCGCTGTCGGAGTACGGCCTCAAGGAACAGGAGGCCGAGCTCCAGGCGCACATCGACGCCGCCCAGGAGGCCGTCGGCCGCGAGGGCATCCGCCTGGTCGCCGACGGCATGTGGACCGTACCGCCGACCGGCGAGACCGCCACCAGCTACCTCTGTGACAGCATCGAGGCCGATTCGGTGCGGATTGCCACGAACATGAGCGACGCCGTCCGCTACCACGCGATGGCGAACACGGACTACCCCTGCGCCCTGGAGATCACCGCCCCGCACGTCTCCCTGCAGGCCGACACGGTGATGCCCGAGAGCCTCATCACCTCCATCCAGCCCCACTACCAGGTGCCTCACGCGCCGGACCTCCCCGAACACTTCACCTACGCGCTGCGCGTCGCCGGCCCGCTGGCCGCCCTGGGCGCCAACTCCCCCTTTTTCCCGCCGGAGATGTACGACGACGTCCCCGCGGGCCAGATTCTGGCCGACGCCTGGATGGAAAATCGCATCACCGTCTTCGAGGACGTCCTCAACCCGCCGACCGGGGAGGGCGACCCGAAGGTCTGCTTCCCGCCGGACTTCGACAGCGTCGAGGACGCCATCGACGACGTCGCGGCCGACCGGACGATCGTCCCGATGGACGTCCCCGACGGCCAGCGCTTCGACGACCGCTTCCGGCACTTCCGGCACAAACACGGCAGCTACTGGCGGTGGGTCCGGCCGGTCTTCGACGGCGCCACCCGGTCGGCGGCCAACGCCCGCATCGAGTTCCGCCCGCTGGCCGCCCAGCCGACCATCCGCGACGCCGTCGCCTTCCAGGCGCTGTTCGCGGGCCTGATGGAGAGCCTGCCCCGCCGGGAACACCCCGTCCGCAAGCTCGACTGGCAGACCGCGAAGGCCAACTTCTACGCCGCTGTCTGTGACGGCCTCCAGGCCGAATTCACCTGGGTCAACGCCGACGCCGCCGAGACGACCGACAACGAGGAGATCTACCACGAGCTCTTCGAGTACGCCCGCGACGGCCTGGAACTGCGCGGGATCGACAGCGAGGTCGCCCACGAGTACATCCGGCCGCTGCGCGAGCGCGTCGACCGCGCGGCCACGCCAGCGCGCTGGAAGCACGGCCTCGTCGAGCGCGAGGTCGAACGCGGCGTGCCCCTGACAGAAGCTATCTGGGGGATGCAAGCCGAGTACGTCGACCGCCAGCGCGAGACGCTGATCGAAGGGACGTTCGCCGACTGGCTGGGCGATTGACGGCGAGCGTGCTCGCCGTCCCGCGACGCTCCTACGGTCGCGTCTCGGTCTCGATCCAGTCGACGGCCTCGCTCGCCGTCGCGACCGCGTGAACGCCCTCGACGTCGTGGGTCCCGATCCCCGCCACGGGCCGGTCGAAGTCGAGCGCGTGGCCCAGTTCCGAGAGCGTCCCGGTCGCGCCGTCGATCGCGATCGTCGCGTCGCCGTTGAGCACCACCAGCACGTTCCGCGCGCTGCCCATGTCCGTCGCGATCGCGGTGTCGACGTACTCGTTGGCCCCGGCAGGGTCCGGGCCGGGGAGAATCCCGATCGTGTGGCCGCCGGCCTCGCTGGCGCCGCGGCAGGCCGCCTCCATCACTCCTGTGCGGCCGCCGCAGACGAGTTCGTGGCCGCGCTCGCCGAGTTCGCGGCCGACTGTCCGGGCCGTCTCGTACTCCGCGTCGGTGACGCTGCCGCCGCCGATGACGCTGACGCGCATACCGCCCCTGACGGCGCCGGGGAGAAAAGCCCCTCCCTCACCACTCCATGCCGCCGTTGACCGCCAGGATCTGGCCGGTCATGTAACTGGAGTCGGGGCTGGCGACGAACCGGACGATCCCCGCGACGTCCTCGACCTCCGCGAATCGATTGAGCGGAATCCGATCGAGGATCTTCTGCTGGACGCGCTCGGGCACCTCCTCGAGCATGTCGGTCCTGACGAACCCGGGCGCGACGCAGTTGGCCGTCGAGCCGGTGCTGGCGAGCTCGAGCGCGACCGTCCGCGTGAACCCGAACAGCCCGGACTTCGTCGTCGCGTAGTTGGCCTGGCCGTAGTTGCCCTGCTGGCCGACGACCGAGGAGATGTTGATGAGCCGCCCCTCGCTCGAACGCTTGATGTCCTCGAACAGGCAGTGCGTGCAGTTGAACACGCCGCCGAGGTTGACGTTGATGACCCGGTCCCAGTCCTCGCGAGTCATGTTCTCGAACTTCTTGTCGATCGTGATTCCCGCGTTGTTCACGAGCACGTCGACGCGGCCGAACGCGTCGTGGACTTGATCGCACATCGCCTCGACGTCCTCGTAGTTCGCGACGTCGCCCTGGACCGCGATGGCCCGGCCGCCCTCCTCCTCGATGGCGTCGACCACCTCGTGGGCGGCCCGCTCCGAAGAGCGGTAGTTGACCACCACGTCCGCCCCGTGTCGCCCCAGGTCCTCGGCGATCCCGCGACCGATCCCTCGCGATCCACCCGTCACCAGGCAGGTCTGCTCGTCGAGCATACGACGGACTTCGGGAGCCCCCGAGAAAAGCCTAGGCGAGAGGCCCCACGTATCGGGAATCGGATGTTTTACACGAGGGAATTAACACGTCGCTGACCTGTCGACTGCGGTCTCGAGCGTTCGCTGCGAGGAGGGGGTCTGCGCTCCCGTCTCCCGCGGTCTGACAGCCGAGCGGCGGGTGGGGACGACGCGTGGCCGATCCGACCTGTCTCGCCGAGTTCGGGTCGCGTGCCGGAGTGGTCAGGCGGCCTGATCGATCCAGTCGCGGGCTCGGGAGGCCGAGACGTCGGCGGCCTCGGCGACCGCCTCGGGGTCGGCGTCAGCGAGGTCGGCGATCGTCTCGATGCCGGCCGCCCGCAGGCGGTCGGCGTAGGTCGGGCCGATGCCGTCGACCGCCTCGACGTCGTCCCCCTGGGTCGCGCGCTCGTCGGCGGCCGCGTCCGCGGCGGCCTCCTCGATCTCCTCGACGATCTCGTCGGCCGAGGCGCCGCCGGATTCGGTCCCCTCGCCCGCGCTCTCGTCGGCGTCGGTCTCGTCGGCGTCGGTGGACTCGTCCTCGCCGATGGGGATCTCGGTGGCGTCCTCGGTCAGGGGCTCGCTGACGCGGTGGAACCAGTCGCCGACCTGGGGCCAGACGTTCTCGTGGGAACTGCCCGAGACCGACAGGCCGATGTGGCCGGTCGGGTACTCGATGGTCTCGACGTCGTCCGAGCCGATCACGTCGTTGAACGGCTTAGAGGCCGACGCCGGGATGAGGTGGTCGTACTCGCCCATGATCTGCAGGACGGGCATGTCGATCTCGCCGACGTCGACGTGTTTGCCGTCCAGATACAGCTCGTTCTCGTAGAGCTTGTTGCCCTGGTAGATGTCGGAGAGGAACTGGTCGTAGGCGGCGCCGGCGACGTCGATGCCCTCGCTCAGCCAGCGCTCCATCCGGGCGAAGTTCTCGACGAAGTCC
>JBDGSW010000182.1:7091-11139 GCA_042217345.1 Haloarculaceae archaeon | reverse complement strand
CGTCGAACCAGCCGACGGGCGCGGCGTACCAGCCGCGGTCGAAGGTCTCGGTCTCGCGGATCACTGCGCGGGCGCGCTCGGGCGGGAGACCGCCGACCGCGGGCGTCGGGTGCAGCGCCTCGACGATGGTCAGCACGTGCGCGTCACCGTCGATCTCGGCGGTGATCGGCGTCTGGAGGTGCTGGATGTTGGTGAGCTTCCGGACGCCCTGCTCGCCGGCGGTCACCTCGCCCAACGGCGAGAGCTGGTCCATGATCGTCTCGGCGACCAGGCGCTGCTCGCGCTGGAGTTTCTCGCTCTCCAGCAGGGAGTCGGCCAGTTCGGCGTCCCGCTCGGGGGTCTCCCCGCGGGGGACAGAGCCGGCCAGTGCCTCGGTCTCGACGTGTCCGCCGTCCATCTTGACCAGCCGCTCGGGCGGCGGTCCGAAGAAGGCCCCGCCGGCGTCGGGCTGGATCAGGAAGCGATAGCAGTCGGGGTACGTCCGGCGCAGGCGCTCGAGGACGTCGGGGACGTCGACGGCCGCGGCGAGGTCGACGCTCATCGACGTCGCGAGGACGACCTTCCGGAGCTCGCCCGCCCGGATCGACGCCAGGGCGCGCTCGACCTGGTCGAGCCACTCCGCGCGTTCGGGCGTCATGCGCGTCGCGGTCACGCCGGGGGGCCCGCCGCTCGGCTGCATCATCGGTAAGGCGGACAGCGAATCGCGGGCGTCAGCCAGGGCGTCCTCGACGGCCGCGGGCGAGACGTCGGTGCCGTACTCCCGCACCGTGAGCCACGTCGTCCCGTCGGCGCGGGTGAGCTGGCGGCGCGGCAGCGTGAACAGCGCCGGCGGGAAGCCGTCCCACGGTGGCGCGGGCTCGTGGTCGGCGTCGAACGCCAGCCCGCCGAACAGTCGGGGGCGGGCGACGGTCGGTCCGCGGTGATCGACCGACGCGAAGAGGGATGCGGCGTCCGCTCGCAGCCGGTCGAAGCGGTCGTCGCCGCGGGCGACCACCCGGGCCGTCGCCCCGCCCGCGACGATCTCGAGGCCGTCGGGGGCGGCCCAGTGAAACCTGGGCGCGGGCTGGCCGGCCAGGAACGCCCGGTAGGAGACGTCAGGCACTTCACACGTGCGGCTGACGAGCGCTGCCCCCTCGCGTGGCCCCTTCCCGTCCTCGCGCTGGGCCGGTTCCATCCCCTGGAGATGGGTGGGCCGCCCTCTTGAGAGTGTCCTTCCCGGCCCGCCTCGCCGCTCGTGCGATCAGCTGTAGCGCTCCTCGGCCCAGGGATTCGCCGTCACGGAGTACCCCCGCCGCTCCCAGAACCCCCGCTCGGGCTCGGTGAGGAACTCCACGCCGTCGACCCACTTGGCCCCCTTGTAGGCATAGCGGTGGGGCGTCACCACCCGTAGCGGCCCGCCGTGGTCCGCCGCCAGGGGCTCGCCGTCGAGTTCCCACGTGAACAGCACTTCATCGCGCATGCACGTCGACAGCGGGAGGTCCGTCGTGTAGTCGTCCTGCGCCGAGAACATGACGTGCACCGCGTCGTCGTCGACCCCTGCCCGCTCGGCCAGTTCGGGGAAGGGCACTCCCCTGAACTCGCAGTCGAAGCGACTCCAGCCCGTCACGCAGTGGAAGTCCTGGCGCTGCGTGACCGTCGGGAGCGACCGGAACTCCTCGAGCGATAGCGCGAGCGGCTCCTCGACGGCACCGGTGACGGTGAACTCCCAGTCCTCGGGGTCGACCCGCGGCGTCCCGGACTTCGACAGCACCGGGAAGTCCTCGATCAGGTTCTGCCCCGGCGGGAGGCGCTCGTCGCCGAACTCCGCGTAGAGGTCCGTCACGTCCGTGACTGCCATGTCCGTCCGGTGGGTGGGCTGGCACGTAGGCCTCACGGCTCGCGCCCGCCGACTCGATAGCGCCGTTGCCTCGAGTGCATACCGAGTACGTCCGCACTCGGGTCCTTTAACGGCCGAATTGGGCCGAGGGTTTCCGATATCGAAACTCTGTGACCAGTATCGGAAATCAATCTGTTCCGTTAGGAAAGAAACGGTCCTGAAACCAGTCGATATTTTCGCTCGGAGGGGAAGCTGCCCGTCAGAGTTAAATACCCGACAGTCGAAATCTCGCACGTTCAAATGCCCAAGGCAGAGATCACCATCCCGGAGCACCTCGAGATGCAGATAGCCCAGCTCGTCGAGCAGGGTGAGTTCCTGAACCGCGAGGAAGCCATCGAGGACCTGCTGTCGACCGGGATCAAAGCGTACAAGACAAGCGGACCGGTCGACGACGAGGAGGAGGCCGGCCTCGAGGACGACGGGATGATGGGCCACGAAGACGAGTACGTGTTCTGACGTTCTGTTCGCGGGGGTGCGCTTCGCCCATCGCCCAGTCCCGACGGCGCCGATCGCGTCTCGGCGACGGTCGACGCCGGGGGGTCGCTGTCGCCCGCTCGCGATAATCAGTATCGATGACGAGTCCGTCCCGCGATCGGCGCGACCGCTCGACCGATCACCAGCCCCCGGGAGCCGACGGCACGCGTCGGAAACCCGGGGACCGGGCCCGCGCGCACTTGCGACGCGTTGTCAGAAATCCTTAAACGGACGTCTCACGAATGAGACGGTAAGGATGCACAAGGACGAACTGCTCGAGCTTCACGAGCACATGGTCACGATCATGGAGTACTTCAAGGACATCGACGACGTCGACTCGGGGCTGTTCGACGCCTACGAGGAGCTCGACGTGACGCCCAACGACGTCCACAAGTCAAAAAGCGAGCACAAACACGCCGTCTTCGTCCTCGGCAACGCGCTGGCGACGGCCATGAGCGAAGACGAGTTCTCCGACGCCGGTCGCATCGGCAAACGCATGCAGGAACTGGCCGACGACGCCGAGAGCAAGCTGTAGGCCCGCCCGGGCCGCCGCTGGGCCCCTCGCAGCGACCCGACGTTTTATCTCCTTTCGAACGAATCTACGGGCGAGTGATATGATCGATTCCGATCGGTTCGGCGATCGGCGGCGCCTCGTGCTCGGGGTCGGGCTGGCGCTGCTGGTCGCTCTCAGCGGCTGTAACGCCTCCACGGGTCCCGGCGGGACCAACGACACCGGTCAGACGCTCCAGGAGCGGACGCTGGCCGCGATGAACGACGTCTCGACCGTGCAATATCGGATGCACATGAACGTCTCCGGGTCGGGCACGCCGATCGAGATGACGGCGACCGGCCGGCTCAACCGCACGGCCGAGCGCCTCGCCCAGCGGGTGCGCGTCGACCTGCTGGGCCGCAGCGTCGAACAGGCCCAGTACGTCGACGGTCAGACGATGTACATGCAACTGGGCGACCAGTGGATGGCCCAGAACGTCACCGAGGGCGACGTCTGGAACTCGACGCCGGTCACCCAGCAGCGCCAGCTGCTCGCCGGGTCGAACGTCACGATCGAGGGCAACGCGACCGTCAACGGGACGGCCGTCACCGTCTTCCGGATCAGCCCCGATCCCGCGAACCTGACGCAGGTCCTCCAGGACAGCCAGTACAGCAGCGATCAGTACGGCGGCGTCGACGGCGACGTGGGCTACCGGAACGTCACCTACCTGCTGTACGTGAGCCAGGACACCGCGCGACTGCGGAAGGTGGCGATGAACGGGACGGTCACCCAGCGCGGGACGACCTCCCGCGTCAGCATGACAATGGCGTTCTGGGGCTTCGACGAACCGACCGAGATCACCGTCCCCGAGGCGGCCCGCGACGCCAGCGACATGAGCGGGCTGTTCTCCGGGGCGGTCAACGGGTCCGCGTAGACAGCGGGCCGCGCGCGCCCGCCGGCCGCCCACCGACGGTCGATTCGTCGGTCAGGGCCGTTCGAGGACGTTCACGCAGCTGACCGCGCCGGTCGCGTTGCGGCCGATGCCGATGTTGTGCTGGAGGCCGACCTCGGGATCGTCGACCTGGACGGCACCGGCCTCCCCGCGCAGCTGCTCGAAGATCTCCGCGATCTGGGCGACGCCGGTCGCGCCGATGGGGTGGCCCTTCGAGAGCAGGCCGCCCGAGGGGTTGACGGGCTTGTCGCCGTCG
>JBDGSW010000182.1:0-7070 GCA_042217345.1 Haloarculaceae archaeon | reverse complement strand
CCCGAGGTCCTCGTAGGTGATCAGCTCCGTGATGGAGAAGCAGTCGTGGACCTCCGCGACGTCGACGTCCTCTGGGCCGTAGCCCGAACGCTCGTACGCCTGGCTGGAGGCCTGCCGGGTCGCGGGGAAGTTCGACAGCGCCTCGGGCGCGCCGCGCTGGAAGGTGTCGGCGGCGAGGCCGTAGCCGGCGACGCGGATCGGGTCGTCCGTGAACTCGCGGGCGCGGTCCTCGCTGGTGACGAGCACCGCGCAGGCGCCGTCGGTGATCGGACAGCAGTCGTAGAGGTTCAGCGGGTAGCTCACCGTCGGCGACCCGGTGACGTCCTCGACCGAACACTCGAACTGCTGGTGGGCGTGGGGGTACTTCGTCCCGTTCTCGTGGTTCTTGACGCTCACCTCGGCGATCTGCTCGCGGGTGGTGTCGTAGACGTCCATGTGCCGGGTGGCGCGCATGCCGAAGTACGCCGGCATGGTCACGCCGCGGCCGCGCCACAGCCGTTCGAGGGCGGCGCTGGCGATCAGGCCCTCCGTCGAGTCGGTCATCTTCTCGGCGCCGATCACCAGCGCCACCTCCGCGTCGCCCGCCTTGATCGCCTGGCAGGCGTTGCGGAAGGCGTCGCTACCGGTGGCGCAGGCGTTCTCGACGCGGGTGATGGGCTTCTCGAACAACCCCGTGGCGTGGGCGACCGCAGCGCCCGACGAGCCCTCGTTGGCGATGTCGATCGTGCCGTACCAGACGGCGTCGACGTCGCGCGTGGGGTCGACGCCCTTGTCGACGCTGTCGAGCAGCGAGAGGTACGCGCTCTCGAGGAGGTCGTCGAACGACTGCTCGTAGAGCTCGCCGAAGTCGATCATCCCAGCGCCGACGACGTGCGGGTCAGTCACGCTTTCTCCTCCCTGGGGACCGCGAACTTGAACGAGTTGATCGGCCGCTGTCCGTCGCTGAACAGCTCCCGGAAGCGCGCCTCGACCTCGGTGCCGACGTCGATCTCGTCAAGGTCGGTCTCGGTCAGCAGGCCGTAGGCCCGGGCGGGCTCGCCGTCGCCGTCGGCCTGCGGGAGGTCGACGATCGCGACGGGCTGGGGCGTCTCGATGTCGTCGGGGAGGTACTCCTGGACGACGAACGTCTGGATCTCCCCGCGTTCGGCGAGTTGCACTTCCTGCATGTCGGCGGGCGCCGCCCCGCAGCGCTTGCAGATCCGCTTTTCCTCGGGGAACGACACCCAGCCGCAGTCCTGGCACTCGAAGCCGATCAGGTGCTGGTCCTGGCGCTTCGACCGCTCGTAGCGCGGGCCGCTCACGGCGTCTTCACCCCCTCGTACTCCACGGGCTCGCGATATTCGAGGTGCTTGGCGTACGTGACGCCCTCCTTGGCGTCCAGGTAGGTCTCGACCGAGCGCGCGCCGTCGGTACCGACGCCGGCTCCGGTCTGAAGCGCCAGGGCGTCGGCGCCGCCGGCGCCGTAGTTGACGAGCAGCGCGGACTCGCCCGGGTCGGCCGACTCCAGCAGCGCCGCGAGGTCGAGCAGCACGGCCGCCGCGCCGGCGTCGCCGACGTCGTCGTACGTGCTGACGTGTTCGACGTCGCCGAGGTCCGAGAGGGCGGACGAGGCGGCCCGCGGGCTCGGTGCGCCGACGACCGCGCTCTCGGGCTCGCCGTCCGCGTCGGCGAGGGCGCGCTCGACGGCCGCCGAGACCGCCGGGCCGAAGCCGTACTGCCCCTCGAACTTGGGGTCGCCGGCGACGGCGGGCTCGCCGTGGCGGCGGTGCGATTCGACGAAGCCGGTGGTCTCCTGGCCGACGGCCGTGACGGTCGCCGCCGGCGCGTCGGCGTCGCTCCGGAGGACGACCGCACCGGCGCCGGCGCCCGCATCGGCCACGTCGTCGTGGTCCGGTTCGGCGGGCACGACGTCGACGCCGACGACGAGGACGGGCCCGTCGGTGGCGGCGACGCGGTCGCGGGCAGCCACGAGCGCGTCCGTGGCCGCGCGTTCGGTCGCGCGGAAGTCGGCCGTCCGGACGTCACCGGTCGCGCCCAGGCGATAGGCGACGTGGGCGGCGACGCCGTGGTCGGCGAACGGGTCGGTGACGCTCGCGGCGTAGACGGCGTCGAGATCCGCAGCCGCGGCGTCGGCCCGCGCGGCCGCGTTCTCGGCGGCCTCGCAGGCCATGGTGACGTGGTTCTCGTCCCTGGCCGGGACGGCGCTCTCGCCGCTCGCTCGACCGCCGCGCTGCTCGGCGACGGCCGCGCGGTCGACGCGATACAGCGGAACGTAGCCGCCGTGGCCGTCTATCACGACCACCGCGACCACCCCCGACCCCGATCGGGGCCTGTGGTGCTGGTTCGCATACCATTAACACTCGACGAACCGCTGGTAGTAATTTCTACCGATGGAAGCCGACGGCCGACCGGGGTGGTCGCCCCGCCGACGGACTGGCGTGGCCGTCGACGGGCGATTTCCCGGCCTGGTGGTCGATCAGATTCGGCAGCTCGCGGTCTAACACCGTTCCGAATAGCGGGGTCGAATCTTTACAATCATGGTGGGCTTCGGTGGAGTTATACCGGTGGCAGACGCACGCTTCCCGCATGCGTGTAGATGACATCGAACGCGTCGCGGTGCTGGGCGCCGGAAGCATGGGTCACGGGATCACGGAGGTCGTGGCGATGGCTGGCTACGACGTCGTGATGCGCGACATCGAGGCCGACATCGTCGAGGAGGGCTACGACAACATCGAGTGGAGTCTGGAGAAACTCGCCGAGAAGGGCCTCGTCGACGAGGATCCCGCGGACGTCATGGCCCGCATCGACACCGCGGTCGACCTCGGGGAGGCCGTCGCGGGTGCGGACTTCGTCATCGAGGCCGCCCCCGAGCAGATGGAGATCAAGAAGGACGTCTTCGGCGAGCTCGACGAGCTGGCCGAGGAGGACGCCGTGCTGGCCTCGAACACCTCCTCGCTGTCGATCACCGAGATCGCCAGTGCGACCTCGCGACCGGAACAGGTCGTCGGCACGCACTTTTTCAACCCGCCGGTGAAGATGGACCTCGTCGAGGTCATCTACGGCGAGCGGACGACCGACGAGACCGCCGAGTGCGCCTACGAGTTCATCGAGGCCATCGACAAGACGCCGATCTACGTCCGCAAGGACGTCAACGGCTTCGTCGTCAACTCCGTGCTCGGGCCGTTCGGCGACGAGGCCGCCTGGATGGTCTCCGGTGACGAGGCGACGATCCGCGAGGCCGACGCCACGATGGTCCACGAGCGGGGCTACCCGATGGGCCCGTTCGAGCTGGGCGACATGACCGGCATCGACATCGGCTACCACGTCCGCAAGGAGGCGGGGAAGCCGATCCCGCCGATCGTCGAGGAGAAGGTCCAGGCCGACGAACTCGGCCAGAAGACCGGGAAGGGCTACTACGACTACGAGGACAGAGAGACGTCGGAGACGTCTCAGGCAGACGGCGAAGCCGTCGACGGCGCCGGCGCCGACTACGGCCCCGAGGACGTCACCGACGCGTTCGACTGGCTGCGCATCGAGGCCCGGATGGTCAACGAGGCGGCGAAGCTGATCGGCGACGACGTCGCGACGGCCGACGCCATCGACACCGGCATGCGCCTGGGCGCGGGTTTCCCCGAGGGGCCCTGCCGCCGGGCCGACAAGCTCGGTCTGGACACCGTCCTGGAGAAGCTGCGCGACCTCCACGCGGAGTACGGCGAGGCGCGCTACGAGCCCGCCGAGTACCTCGTCGACCTCGTCGAGGCCGGCAAGACCGGCGAGGGCGCCGGCGAAGGCTTCTACGACTACGGCGGGACGGGGGGCGACCGCGACTACCAGACCCTCAACGCCGACCTGACCGACGAGGGTATCCTCGCGATCGAACTCGACCGCCCCGAGCGCATGAACGCGCTCAACGACACGCTGATGGACGAGATCGAGCACGTCCTCGACACCGCCGACCTCGACGAGGTCCGGCTGGTCACCTTCGAGGGTGCGGGCGACCGCGCGTTCTGCGCCGGCGCCGACATCGGCGGGTTCGCGGGCACCCAGCCGTTCGAGGCCGCCGACGTCACCTCGATGTTCGAGACGGTCAACGACTTCCCGCGGCCGACGCTGGCGAAGATCGACGGCTTCTGCCTCGGCGGCGGCCACGAGCTCGCGCTTGCCTGTGACCTGCGCGTGGCCACCGAGGACTCGCAGTTCGGCTTCCCCGAGATCAACCTCGGCCTGCTGCCGGGCGGCGGCGGCACCCAGCGCGCCCTGCGGATGATCGGCGAGGCCCGCGCGAAGGAACTCGTCTTCCGCGGCAACCGCATCAGCGCCGAGCGCGCCGCCGAGTGGGGCCTGATCAACCGCGCCGTCGATGATGAGGAGTTCGAGGACGTCGTGGGCGAGTTCGTCGACGACCTCGTGAACGGCCCGCCGATCGCGCTGAAGTTCGCCAAGAAGGTGATGAACGAGGGCGAGGACGCCAGCATGGAGGCCGCGCTCGCCCTGGAGAGCGAGAGCTTCGGCCTGCTGATGTCCACCGACGACGTCGTCGAGGGGACGACGGCGTTCATGGAGGACCGCGAGCCGGAGTTCGAGGGCAAGTAAATGGCCGGGGACGACGGCACCGACCAGCTCCCCGACCTCGACGTCGACCACGACGACCCGCTGGCGGTCGCCGCCGCCATCCTCGAGGCGCACGGTTACCTCTCGTGGCTCGGCGTGACCGTCGAGGAGCTCGACCACGGGCGGGCGGTCATGGCCCTGCCCTACCAGGAGAAGCTGACCAACTGGGTGTCGGGGTCGATCCACGGCGGCGTGACGGCCACGCTGGTCGACACCGCGAGCGCCTTCGCGCTGCGCAGCCAGTTCGACGACCCCTTCGACGTCGCGCTGGCGACGACCGACCTGAACGTCAAGTACGTCCGTCCGGCGACCTCCGATCTCACCGTCGAGGCCGATGCCATCCGCCGCGGCGGCAACGTCGGCGTCACGCGCGTCGACGTCCGCGGGACCGCCCCCGACGGCACGGAGAAGACGGTCGCCATCGGCGCGACGACCTACCGGCTGTTCAGCGAGGAGAGCGACGGATGAGCGAGGACAGCTACTTCGCGCAGGTCGAGGTCGGCGAGCGCCGCGAGACGCAGGGTCGGACGATCACCGAGGCCGACGTGATGAACTTCGCCGGCGTCAGCGGCGACTTCAACCACCTGCACACCGACGCCGAGGCGATGGCCGACACCGAGTTCGGCCAGCGCATCGCCCACGGCATGCTCGCCTTTTCGGTGGCCACGGGGCTGCTCTGGCAGTCGCGGAGCGAGCGCGAGCGCGACGCCGTCGTCGCCTTCTACGGCATCGACCGCGTGCGCTTCGTCGCGCCGACGTTCATCGGCGACACGATCCACGTCGAGACCGAGGTCGCCGAGAAGACCGAGCGCGACCACCCGGAGGCAAACGGCGTGGTGCGCTACGACGTCGACGTGGTCAAGGGGGACGGCTCGACGGTGCTGTCCTGCGAGATGCTGTCGCTGCAGAAGTAAGCGCGAGAGCTGAATCCCGGCGTCCGCGGTCAGTCGGCGTCGCCGTCGTGCAGCGTCTCGAGGATCTCCGGGTCGGTCCGGAACTTCAGGACGTTGTGGACCACGGAGTTGCGGATGTTCTGGACGACCTCGCCGTGGGTCTTGTAGAACTCGTGGATCCACTTGGACTCGCGGGTGCGGTCGGGGAACATCATCACCGACTTCCACTGGTACTCCCCGTCCGAGAGGAAGTACATGAGCGTGTTCGGGGAGTCGCGGATGTACTCCATGGCCTCGCGCCACCCCTCGGCGAAGTGCTCGGGGTTGAGCTTGAACTCGAACATTCCGAAGATGAAGTACTCCTCGTTGGGGATGATGGCCTCGCGGAAGACGCCCTCCTCGCGCATGCCGCGGATGGACTCACTGACCGTGACGTGGCTCACCTCGATGCCGTACTCGTCGGCGAGGATCCGCGCGAGGTCGCGCGAGGACAGCTGCGGGTCCCGCGAGAGCTCGCGCAGGATCAGCACGTCCCGCTCCTTGAACTCCCAGTCCGGCGGCTCCTGCTTTTCGGTCACGTGTCTGCCTCCCATCGATACCGGTTCGGTTGCGCTGTCATGTATGTATTGTCACTCCGAGAGGAACGCGACGACTTCCTCGACGTAGCGTTCGGGCCGGTCCTCGACGACCCAGTGGTACGCCTCGAGCTCGACGACCTCGCCGCCGACCTCCTCGGCCAGGCGCTCGCCGTACGCGAGGGGCTGCATCACGTCGTCGGCGCCCCACAGGCACAGCAGGTCCGCGTCGATGGCTCCGTAGTCGATCTCGGTCGTGTGATTCGTGTTCGTGGCGACGCCGTTGCGCGACAGGGACACCTGTCCCACCTCGCTGTCCCACGGCGCTGCGATGCCCTCGAGGAAGCCCTCGTGGCCCTCGTCGTCGTACAGGCCCTGCCTGAACGCGCCCCGGAGCATCGTCATGAACTCCTCGTGGTCCTGACGGGCCGTCTGGGGCAGCCCGAGGTTCGAGACGAACTCGACCGGCCAGGAGTCGTAGCAGACGGCGTTCGACATCACCAGCGACGACACGGCGTCGGGCCGGTGGGACGCGTAGCGGACGGCCACGCCCCCGCCGATGTCGTGGGCGACGATCGCCGCCGTCTCGATCCCGAGCTGGCCCAGCAGGTCCGCCAGGGCCTGCTCCTGGGCGCGCACGGAGCGGTCGAAGCTGTCGCGCATGTCGGAGTTGCCGTAGCCGACCATGTCGACGGCGATCGCCCGACGGCCGGTCTCCGCGGCGACCGCCGGGGCCACGTCGCGCCAGAGGAACGACCACGTGGGGATGCCGTGAACGAACACGACGGGCGGTTCCTCGCTGGTCACGTCGTGATCCGCGACGGTCGAACTGTCCCAGTAGGCCTGCTCGACGTCGTGACCGTCGACGGTGACGGTGGTCAGCTCCTGTGCGTCGGTCCAGGTCTCGTGCGTGTAATCGATCATGGAAGAATCACTGCAGGCGGTCGGCGATGATGTTCTTCTGGATCTCGGAGGTGCCCTCGTAGATCTT
>JBDGSW010000119.1:0-11146 GCA_042217345.1 Haloarculaceae archaeon | reverse complement strand
CCTCCTCGCCGATGTCCTCGAAGAAGTCCTCGAGCTCGCGGGTGCCCTCGGCGATGTGGCCGATGAACCCGCGGACGAAATCCAGCACGGAGACGTCGAGGCTGCGCCGCCAGGGAGAGTCGATCGCGCGCACGAACAGTGCGACCGCGACCACGTAGATGACGCAGGTGATCCCCAGCGTGAAGAAGTCCCCGGGCGAGACGATCGTCAGCTCGGCTGGCGCGCGTGACGAGCGGGCCAGCAGCTGCGTGAGCGGCCCGCCGACGGTGAAGTACAGCATCGAGCCGCTGTAGACGAACAGGAGGACGGCCGCCGCGAGCGTCTGGATGCTCGCCGGGACGAGCGCGCGCCACAGCGAGTGCCGCGAGACCGCCATCACGACGAACAGCCGCAGCGCGAAGATCGACGCGAGCGCGACGATCAGCGCGTCGAAGACGAACTGCTGGCCCAGCGGCTGGACGAGCGCGCGGGTGACCGCCGCCCGCTGGGCGAGCGAGGTCACCAGCGCGACCAGGCTGGCGATCGTCAGGAACGCGACGACGATCAGCTCGCAGAACAGCGCGAGCAGCGACGCCCGGTTGGGCGTCAGCTGGCCCCCGAGTCGGCGGTCGACGTAGGGGGTGAGGGCGCTCGCCGCGACGGTCGGGAGCCCGACGAAGAACACGCCTTCCCAGGCGTCCCCGAGCACGTAGGTCGTGTCGAACGCCGCGATCCCGGTGACCGCGGCGATGACCAGGGCGAACGCCAGGCTGGAGTACCAGCTCGGCGCGCGGAAGATGAACCGCGAGAGGCTTGCCAGATCGCCCTGCGTTGCCGTCATCGTCCCTATCCTCGGTGGTTATCGCTTTAACTCTTGATAAAGGTCTGACGACAGTCCGACGCACGTCCGCCGGCAGGCGGTCTCGGCCGCCGTCAGTCCCGAATCAGACCTATTCGCAGATCGAGAGGAAGTTCGCGAACACTTCCTCGCCCTCGGCGGTGTGGGACACCTCCGGGTGCCACTGGACGCCGTAGAGCTCCCGGTCGGTGTCGCTCATGGCCTCGACGCCGCAGACGTCGCTTGCGGCCGTCCGGACGAACCCCTCGGGCACGGCCTTGACCTCGTCGGCGTGGCTGGCCCACACGCGCGTCTCGGGGGCGAGCGACCCGACCAGGGGATCGTCGTCCTCGAGGATCTCGACGGTGACGTCGGCGTAGCCGCCGTAGTCGCCGGGGCCGACCGTGCCGCCGAGCGCGTCGGCGATCAGCTGCATGCCGAGGCAGATCCCGAGGACGGGCACGTCAAGCTCGAGGTACTCCGGGCTGCGGCCGACGTCGTCCATGTCCGGGCCGCCCGACAGCACGAGCCCGTCGGCGTCGATCTCGGCGGGCGGCGTGTCGTTGTCGATCAGCTCGACGTCGACGCCCATGTCCCGCAGCGCCCGCTGCTCGAGGTGGGTGAACTGGCCGTGGTTGTCCACCACGTCGATGCGCGTCATGTCCCCGGAAAGACCGCAGGGACGTATAAGCGGCCCGGAACGTCGCGCACCCGGGCACGCGTTCGCACGACCCGCGCTCACTCGCGCTCGCCGGGTCCGTCCGCGCTGGCACTGTCGGCGCCACTCTCCGCACCGCCCGCGCCGCCTGCGCTCTCGTCACCGCGCTCGAAGCGCTCGGCGGCCGAGGAAAAGCCCAGTTCCCGCTGCTCGCGCGAGCGCCGCCCCTCCGCTTCGGCGATCGCCTCGGGGTCCGGGTTCGCGTCGTCGTCGATCCGCGCCCACGAGTCGTGGACCTTCGCGTGACACCACCGGCAGAGATACACCGTGATCTCGTGGCTCGGCCGGCCGTCGCCGGCGTCGCTGTCCGCCCGGTAGGAGAGGTGGTGTTCCTCCAGCAGGGGACGCTCCCCGGAGTGGGCCATCCGGCGCTCTTCGAGGCCGCAGCGCGCGCACTCGCGGTCGCGGTTGCGTCGCCGGAAGTGCGGGCACTCGGCCCAGCCCCACGGTCCCGTCAGCCCTTCCTCGTCGCGCTCGCCCGCCACGGGACACCGGAAGTCCTCGCGGCTGCGCGCGTCCGCGAACTGCGGGTCGCGCTCGCCGTGCTCGACGGCGAACCGGCAGCGCCCCTCGTCGGTGAGGTGGTCGCAGCGGTCGACGTGGGCGTACGGGTCGTCGACCCCGACGGAGGTCCCCTCGGGGGTCTTCTCCATGTCCCCTCCCTGGGGCCGGCGGCCTTTCAAGGTTCCAGTCCGGCCGCGACTCAGTCGCCCAGTTTCAACGACTGATATCAATCGGACAGGGGGCGCTCAGACCGGCGTGGGCGCAGATCTGGTTTTCAAACGCTGAGAATCGGCGGGATCCGTTATGTGTGCTGGGCCGATAGTGTTCGGAAAATGGAACTGAACCCGCGCGAGCGCTACGAGGCGACGCTGCGGACGTCCATGCACGCGCTGGGCGTCGACGGATCGGTCGAACGGAAGATCGTCGCGGCGGTGGCGATCCAGTTCGCCATCTCGCTGGCCCAGGCCGTGTTGCCGTTCGTGGAGACGGGCGTCGTTCGGCTGGTTCTCGTGGCCGGGCTCGTCCTCGCGGCGGCCGTCGCGTTCGCGAACACGCTGTTGATCGCCCGCCAGGACATCGTCAGACCACTCGAGCGCCTCGAGGCGGCGGTGACGCGGATCGCCGCCGGCGACCTCGACGTCGCGGTCGAGTCGACCGACCAGCCCGACGAGGTCGGGAGCCTGACCCGGTCGGTCGCCGAAATGACGGCGTCCCTGCGCACCGTCTCGGCGCAGGCCGACGCGCTCGCCAGCCAGTCGTTCGACGACCCCGCACTGGACGAGCCCGTCCCGGGGTCGTTCGGCGAGTCGCTGTCGACGATGGCCGAGAGCCTGCGGACCTACACCGGGGAGTTAGAGGAGATGACCGAGGAACTGCAGGCCCGCTCGGAGAGCCTGGAGTCGATGGCGGCGGCGTTCGGCGACGCGACCGCGCGGGCTCGGGACGGCGACCTGTCCGCGACGCTGTCGATCGACGCCGAGGACGACCGCCACGCCTCGGTCGTCGAGAACTACAACGACCTGCTGGCGACGCTGTCGGCCACCATCGGCGACGTCGCGGCGTTCGCCGACGCGGTCTCGACGGCCGCGACCGACGTCGACGACGCCCTCGGGGAGATCGACGACGCCAGCGAGGAGATCGCCGGTTCGACGGGCGAGATCTCCCAGGGCGCGGCCCGCCAGAGCGAGCAGCTGCAGGCGGTCGCCGGCGAGATGAACACGCTGTCGGCGACCGTCGAGGAGATCGCCGCCTCGGCCGACGACGTCGCCGCGACCGCCGAGCGGGCCGCAGAGCGCGGGCGCTCGGGCCGCGACGCCGCCGGCGAGGCCATCGCCGAGCTCGACGACGTCGAGTCACGCATCGACGACACGGCCGACGCCGTCGAGTCGCTGGTCGCGCGGATCGACGAGGTCGAGGAGATCGTCGCGTTCATCGAGGACGTCGCCGCCGAGACGAATCTGCTGGCGCTGAACGCCTCCATCGAGGCCGCCCGCGCCGGCGAGGGCAGCGACGGGTTCGCCGTCGTCGCCGAGGAGGTCAAGGCGCTGGCCGACGAGGCCGCCGCCTCCGCCGAGGAGATGGCCGCGCTCATCGACGAGGTCCAGGACGCCGCGGCCGACACCGTCGAAGACGTGCGCGCGACGAACGAGCAGGTCTCCGACAGCGTCGGCACCGTCGAGGAGACGCTCCGGGACTTCGAGGACATCGTCGACGTGATCGACGACCTCAACGGCAGCGCCCAGGAGATCTCCACCGCGACCGACGACCAGGCCAAGACCGCCCAGCAGGTCGTCGAGATGGTCGACGAGGTCGCCTCCATCAGCGAGGAGACCTCCGCGGAGGCCGAGACGGTCGCCGCCGCCGCCGAGCAACAGACCGGCGCCATCTCGGACGTGACCGCCGACGTCGACGACCTCGTCGCCGAGGCGACAGACCTGTCCGACCTGCTCGATCGGTTCACCCTCTCGACCGACGACGCGACGGGGGCGGTCCCGGACTCGCCCGGCGCCGGCGGCACCGCCGCGCCCGCGACAGACGACTGACCGGGTCCCCGTGGCGCCCGATCGAGGAAATCGGCAAGTACCGGGCCGGCAAGTGGAGGTTTCGTCGGGCTTTTTGACGACGACGGGCTAGGACGGGCGACCACGACGGTGCGAGGTCGCCATGGTACCAGCAACACGCCCCGCCGTCGGCCGACCGCCGCGCGCATCGACCCCGAGCGAGCGCCGTCCGCGGACCCCGCCGTCCGGGAGGCGCCGTGGCGGCTGACGAGTCCGTCCCGCCCGGGTGGGACCGCAACCCCTCGGCGCGACGGCATCGCCTGCCGCTGGTCGCGCTCGCCCTGGTCGGCGCCGCGGTCGCCGCCTACCTCGCCGCCTTCCAGTTCGGGCTGGTCCACGCCGTCTGGGACCCCCTGTTCGGCGCCGGCAGCCGCCGGGTCCTGACCTCGCCCGTCGCGGACACGTTTCCCGTCCCCGACGCGTCGCTGGGGGCGGCCGGCTACCTGCTCGACGCGGTCTCGGGCCTGGTCGGCGGCCCCGCGCGCTGGCGGGATCGCCCCTGGCTCGTCGTCGGCTTCGGGACCGTGGTGACGGGCATGGCCGCCGTCAGCGTCGGTCTGGTGCTCGTCCAGGCGGTCGTCGTCGAGGCGTGGTGCACGCTCTGTCTCGCGTCGGCGGCGATCTCGCTGACACTCGTCGGTCCGGCGACTGGCGAGGTGCTCGCCACGCTCCAGCACCTGCGCCGGGCCCGCGACCGCGGCGCCTCCGTCGCGAGCGCGCTCTGGGGCGTCGGCCTCCGGGCCGGGGAGGGATCGGCGTCGTGACCGCCCTGATAGAGCGCGCCTGGCCGCAGATCGCGACCGCCGCCGTCGGGGCGTGGCTCCTCGCGGCGCCTCCGCTGCTGGGGTACGGCGGGCTCGCCGGCGCCGTCCACCAGGCGCTGGGTGCGCTGCTCGCCTGTCTCGCGTACGTGGCGACCTGGGACCACCTGCGACCGCTGCGGTGGGCGACCCTGCCCATCGGCATCGCGACGCTGACCGCCGCGGCGTTCCCCGGCCTGCCCTCGGCGGCCGTCCTGAACGCGACCATCGTGGGTCTGGTCGCGACGACGCTGTCGCTCGTCCCCGGCGCCGTCGCCGGCAGCTACGGCGGCGGCTGGAGCGCCCTCTGGCGGGGGACCGACGACGGATGACCCGCGCTCGCACGGCCGCCGGGTCCGCCGGTCGCCCGTGGCGACGCCCCCTATCGCTCGCCCGCGCAACTGCGTGCCCGACGTACTCGACTCCGCACACCGATGAGCTCCGAATACCCTCCGATCAGTGAACACGGCGTTATCGGCAACCTGGAGACCTGCGCGCTCGTCACGCGCGACGGCGCGATCGACTGGTGTTGCCTGCCCGACGTCGACTCGCCCAGCGTGTTCGCGTCGCTGCTCGACGCCCAGCGCGGCGGGCACTTCACCGTCCAGCCGAGCGCCCGGTACAGCTCGACGCAGTCGTACGTCCCCGCGACCAACGTCCTGGAGACGGACTTCGTCGTCCCGGGCGGGGAAGTGCGGCTCACCGACTGGATGCCGTTCCCGGACCCCGACCGCCCCGACCCCACGCCCAGCGTGATCTACCGCTGGCTCTCCTGCACCGAGGGCTCGGTCGAACTCGACGCGACGTTCGCCCCGCGTATGCAGTACGGTCGCGAGCGGCCCCGGATGGGCGCCGACGGCGCGGTCGTCCACGCCGCGGGCGACTGTGCACAGCTCACGCTCGCGGGCTCGCCGGCCCTGTCGGCCGGCGACGGGGAGGCGTCCGCGACGTTCACCCTCACCGACGGCGACGACGCCTGGTTCGCGCTGGCGTACGGGCCGGCGGGCCCGCCCGATCCCGCGGCCGTCCGGCGCAGCTACCGGCGGACGATCGCCGCCTGGCGCGAGTGGGTCCACACCTGCGAGTCGCCCGGCGAGTGTCTCTACGGCGGGCGCTGGCACGAGCTGGTCGTCCGCTCCGAACTCGTCCTCAAGCTGTTGATCCAGTACGACACCGGCGCCATCGCCGCGGCGCCGACGACGTCGCTGCCCGAGCGCGTCGGCGGCGCGCGCAACTGGGACTACCGGTTCAACTGGCTGCGCGACGCGGCGCTGACCGTCCAGGCGCTGTACAAGCTGGGCCACGTCGCCGAGGCCCGCAACTTCTTCGACTGGCTGCTCTCGCGGGTCTACGAGGATCCGGCCTCGATCAGGCCGGTCTACGGCCTCCACGGCCGCGTCGACATCCCCGAGCAGACGCTGGACCACCTGGAGGGCTACCGTGAGTCGACGCCGGTCCGGATCGGCAACGCCGCCAACGGCCAGCGCCAGCTGGACACCTACGGTGAGCTCGTGCTCGCGATGTACGAAACCTCCCGGTACGGCGTGGGCATCACCGAGTCCAACTGGACGGCGCTGCGCGAGATCGTCGACTACGTCGCCCGGGTCTGGCGCGAGCCCGACGCCGGCATCTGGGAGGTCCGCACCGAGCCCCGCCAGTTCGTCTACTCGAAGGTGATGTGCTGGGTGGCGCTCGACCGGGGGATCAAGATCGTCGAGCGCACGGCCAACGACTTCGAGGGCCCTGCCGAGCGCTGGCGCGTCGAGCGCGAGCGGGTCAAACGCGCCGTCCTCGAGCGCGGCTACGACCCCGAGGCCGACGCGTTCGTCCAGACGTTCGGCGCCGACGGCGTCCTCGACGCCACCGCCTTGCTGGTGCCGATCGTCGGCTTCCTGCCGTTCGACGACCCCCGCGTGCAGGGGACGATCGACGCCGTCCAGCGCGAGCTCACCACCGACGAGGGGCTGGTCTACCGGTACAACGGCGACGACGGCCTGCCCGGCGGGGAGGGCACCTTCCTCCTCTGTACGTTCTGGCTGGTCGACGCCCTGGCGCTGTCGGGCCGGGTCCGCGAGGCCCGCTCGCTGTTCGACACCGTCTGTGAGTACGCCAGCCCGCTCGGGCTGTTCGCCGAGGAGGTCGCCGCCGACGGCGACCGGCTGCTGGGCAACTTCCCGCAGGGCTTCTCGCACCTCGGGCTGATCAACAGCGCCCTGTACCTCGACCGGGTCCACGAGAACCGCCAGGTCGGCCCCGAGCCGCTCGGGATCGGCCCGGAGACGCCCGTCGGCCAGCCGACCCCGGGCGACCGCGGACGCTGAAACCCGACGGGCCGCCCCGTCCTCAGCGCTCGACGCCCTCGCCCGCCGGCTCGGTCGCGGCGGCCTCGCCGGCGACGTCGCGGAAGACGAACCGGGTGCCGCCGTCGTAGTCGGCGTCGAGGCCGACGGTCCAGCCGTGGGACTCGGCCATCGTCCGGACGATCGACAGCCCCAGGCCCGTCCCGCCGTCGGCCGTCGTGTAGCCGTATTCGAAGATCCGCTCGCGCTCGCCCGGCGGGACGCCCGGGCCGTCGTCGGCGACGGCGAACCCCTCGGCCGTGGCGCCGACCGTCACCGTCACCGCCGGGGGCGCCTCGGTGCCGCCGTCGGGGCTCGCTCCGTGCTCCACGGCGTTGCGAAAGAGGTTCTCGAGGATCGTCCGGAGCTTGCCGCGGTCGGCCGCGAGTCGCCGATCGCCGTCGATCACCAGCCGCGCGCCGTCGGTGGCGACGGTCTCCCAGGCCTGGCGGGCCACCGCCTCCAGCGAGAGGGGCTCGGTCTCCTCGACGGTCTTGCCCTCGCGCGCCAGCGTGAGCACGTCGTCGATGATCTCCTCCATGCGCTCGTGGGCGCCGCGCGCGCTCTCGAGGTGGTCGGTGGCGCGCGCGCTCGTCTCGGCGTCGAGGTCGGCGGCCGAGAGCTCGTCGGCGAGGACGGTGACGTGGCCGTCGGCGACGCTGATGGGGTTGCGCAGGTCGTGGGAGATCGTCGCGGCTACCTGATCGAGGCGCTCGTTCTGGCGCTGGAGCTGCCAGCGCGAGCGCTCCAGTTCCGTGACGTCGCGCAGCAATATCGTGTACCACTCCGCCCCGCCGGCCCGGCTGCGGCCGATCGCCGAGACGTTCACCGAGTAGTGGCGCTCCTGGCCGTCGACGGTGATGGTGAGCTGGGTCGCGGCGCTCTCGCCGCTGGTCGGCAGCGAGACGCCGTCGGCCAGCCGCGGGCACGTCTCGGCGAAGGGCTGGCCGATCCCGTCGGTGATCCCCCCACAGAGCTCGACCACCCGCTCGTTGTAGTCGACGACCCGGCGCTCGTCGTCGAGGACGATCACGGGGTCGAGCAGTCCCTCGACGACCGCGTTGCGCGCGACCGGCTGGACGTCCATGAAGCGAAAGCCGAACAGCGCCAGCGCCGAGAGCAGGACGAACGGCAGCGAGCCGTAGGGGGCGTGCATGGCGTGTTTCGCCGGGAACAGCCCCAGATCGCCCAGGACCTGGACGAGGGGGATGGCCAGCGCCCCGAGGATCAGCGACAGCAGCTGTGCGCCCGAACGCCGGGGCGTCGACAGCAGGTACTCGATCAGGGCGTAGTAGCTGTAGCCGATCGCGACCGTGAGGACGGTGAACACGACGAGAAAGCCGACGCCCAGGTCGGCCCAGACGTACGGGAACGGCTGGGTGGCGCGGTGCCACTGCGCGATCAGCGTGTGGTGCCAGGGGTTCGTCAGCGCCAGCAGCGGGTAACCCAGGTACCCGACCGCGAGCGCCGCGCGCCCGAGCGGGCGCTCGTGGTAGTCGCGACCGGTGTACCGCGAGACGAACGGGACCCACGTCGTCAGCGCCCAGAAGGAGAACGCGCCGTAGATCACGCCGATCGTCCGCTGGAGGCCGGGGTCGGTCACGTAGAACTGCGCCGCCGTCGTGAGCATCCAGCCCAACCCGAACCCCTGCAACAGGAGGAACCACTTCGCGCCGCGCTCGTCGCGGTGGTAGGTGTAGATCCAGTGGGAGACGAGGTGGCCGACGACGATGGTCAGCAGTGGCAGGCCGACGTACACCAGCTTCACCGCGTCGAGCGTGTCGGCCATCGAGTATCTCACCTAGGCCGAGACGTCACATAAGCCTTCAGCCGCTTTCAGACGACGAACGGGGGCGCGGCAGGCGGTTTCGTCCGTCGGCGGGCACTGCCCCCAACTGTTTTGACACGACCGGGCGAGGGGGGCGTATGCGCGTGGTACACGACCCCGACGGTCGGGCGCGGCCGCTGGCGACCACCGTCGACGTGGCCGACTCGTTCGTCTCCCAGACCGTCGGCCTGATGGGCCAGTCGTCGCTGCCCGAGGCGTACGCGCTGGTCTTCCGGTTCGGGACGGACGGCCCGGACGGCTTCGAGCGCGCGGTCGCGAAACTGCCGGGAGCGGGCTGGCCGCCGCGGCGGTTCATCCACATGCTGTTCGTCGGCGTCGCGCTGGACGTCCTCTGGCTGCGCGACGGCGAGGTGGTCGCGGTCGAGACGCTGCGGCCGTGGACCGGCTACGGCGTCGCGCGCGCGGACACGATCGTCGAACTGCCCGCCGGCGCGGCCGCGGACGTCGCCGTCGGCGACCGCGTCGCCATCGAGGACGATCCCGACGACGAGACCGAAGCGCCGGCCGCGGCGGCCGACGGGTGAACGCACGCAGGCGGTCGTCGACGGAACAGTAGATTAATGGGCCGGCCACGCCCTACCTCCAGGTACCATGTCGGAACACGACACGGAGGATAGAGGAAGTCGCCGCGAGGCGGCTGGCCGTGAAATTCGCCGCGCGAACTGATGGAAGTGGACAAACGGTGACAGCACGACGCTTCTTCGGTGGCCACCCCGACCTCCGGGACCTGCGGGAGGTCGACGACGTACAGTTCCTCGATACGACGCTGCGCGACGGCGAGCAGGCGCCGGGCATCTCGCTGACGCCCGACGAGAAGTCGCGCATCGCCCGCGCGCTCGACCGCGCGGCGATCGACGTCATCGAGGCCGGCAGCGCCTGCACCGGGCCGGGCGAGCGCGAGACGATCAAGCGCGTCACGAGCCTGGACCTGGACGCGACGGTGACCAGCTTCTGCCGGGGCATCAAAAACGACATCGACCTCGCGCTGGAGTGTGACGTCGACGGCATCGACCTCGTCGTCCCCGCCAGCGACAAGCACGTCGAGGAGAAGGTCGGCACCAGCCACGCGGAGAACGTCCAGAACACGATGGAGCTCGTCGAGTACGCCAAAGACCACGGCCTGTGGGTCGAGGTCATCGGCGAGGACGGCTCCCGGGCGGACGTCGAGTACCTCGTCGAGTTGCTCGGCGGGGCCGTCGACGCCGGCGCCGACCGCATCTGCTACGCCGACACCGTCGGCCACGCGACGCCGGACGACACGCTCGAACGCGTCAAGCCCCTGGCCGAGCTGGGGCCGACGAGCGCGCACACCCACGACGATCTGGGGCTCGCGGTGACCAACGCGCTGGTCGCCGTCGCCGCCGGCGCCGACCTCGTCCACGGGACGATCAACGGCATCGGCGAACGCGCCGGCAACGTCGCCCTGGAGGAAGTCGCCATCGCCCTCGACCACGGCTACGACGTCGAGACGATGGACCTCACGGAGGTCTACGACCTCGCCCAGTTGGTCGCCCGCTCGACGGGCGTGCCGCTGGCGCCGAACAAGGCCGTCATCGGCGAGAACGCCTTCACCCACGAGAGCGGTATCCACACCGACGGGACGCTCAAGGACGACGCCATGTACGAGCCGTACCCGCCGGAGAAGGTGGGCCGCGAGCGCCGCCTCGCGCTCGGCAAGCACGCCGGCCGCGCGGGCGTCCGCGCCGCCCTCGACGAGCACGGCATCGAGGCCAGCGACGACGACGTCGCCGCGATCGTCCAGCGGGTCAAAGAGATCGGCGACCGCGGCAAGCGCGTCACCGACGCCGACCTGCTGACCATCGCCGAGGAAGTCGTCGGCCAGGACCGCGACCGCCGCGTCCGCCTGGTCGAGATGACCGCCGCGAGTGGCTCGGGTACCCCGACCGCCAGCGTCCGCGTCGAGGTCGACGGCGAGGAACGGGTCGCCTCGGGCACCGGTTCCGGCCCGGTCGACGCCGCCGTCAACGCCGTCCAGGAGGCGCTTGGCCACGCCGCCGACGCCTCGCTCGACTCCTACCACGTCGACGCCATCACCGGC
>JBDGSW010000140.1:0-11226 GCA_042217345.1 Haloarculaceae archaeon | reverse complement strand
CGCGTTGTTCGCGCTGACGCAGTGAGCGACCCATCGATCCCTCGAACGGGGGGTCGACGCCGGCGATTCGATATCGCGAAACTGGGTTTACCTCTTAAGCGCGGGCGGCGAACCGAGACGTTGAACACCCGGGCGGCCGACGCTTCGGGCATGGCCATGGAACTCGACCGCTACTGCCCGCACTGCGGCGCGGAGAAGACCTTCTACCGCTCGGCGAGCACGACGCTGCACCTCGGGGAGAAGATCAAGTGGCAGTGCCCGGATTGTGACTACGGGTTCGTGACGATCGACGGCACCGTCGACACCGGCGCCGAAGCCTGACGGACGGCCGCGCTTTTCCGTTCCACCGCGTCCGACCAGCAGCGGTGCGACGGGCTTCGAGGACCGTACCAGACCGCTCATTGCGCAGACGGTCGGGATGTGAGTATGGTGCGGGACGATCCGTCGACTGGCGCACAGGGAGGGGCAGAGGGGGCTGGCGAGCCACGAACGCGCCGGCGCGTGCTCGCGGCGTCGACGGCCGTGCTCGGCGGAGGGCTCGCGGGGTGTGTCGGCCACGTCCTGGGCGGTCACGGCGAGACGCACACCTACCTCGACGTCCACCTGAACGCCTCGGCGTCGAAGTACCCGTACCCCGCTCACGGGCAGCGACTCCCGTCGATGACGCTGCCGGCGCCGCTGGCGAACGAGTCGGTGACGCTGACGCAGTACCACGACCGCGACGTCGTGCTCTCGCCGTTTTACTCGCACTGCCAGGGCGTCTGCGCGCGCGTCATCTCGGCGATGCGCAGCATGCAGACCAGGGCGGAGAAACAGGGCAAGAGCGATCGGGTGCAGTTCCTGGCGATCACCTTCGATCCGAAACGTGACACCCCCGAGCGGCTCCGGAAGTACGCAGACATCATGCACGTCGACCTGTCGATCGGCAACTGGCGCTTCCTGCGGCCGCAGACCGAGAAGCGGGCAGCGGAAGTGGTCCACGGGAAGTTCGGCTACTTCTTCGAGAAGCAGTGGAAGACGCCGACGCCGACGGGAACGGGACACGAGACGACGGCGTCGACCCCGGCGCCGTCTCGGACGGACACGCAGACGGCCGGCCCCGACGTCATCACCCCGGACTCGGAGGGCAAATACGGGTTCACCCACCCGTCGATGATCGAACTCGCCAACCAGGACGCCTACGTCGAGAAATCCTACCGGGACGCCTACCCGGTGTGGCAGACGATCTACGACGACCTGAAGACGCTGTGGAAGCGCGAAGGGTGAGGCCCCCGACGCTCACTCGCTGGACAGCGCGCCGAGCCCGTCGACGGGGATCACGGAGTAATCGACCGTCAGCGTGTCCTTGGTCGCCCGGATCTTGCCGACGAACGTCGAGATGTCTTCGAGCGTCCCCTCGAGGATGAACAGTTCCATGCAGTACGCGTCGCCGACGTGGCTGTGGACGTTGGAGGCGACCAGGCCGTCGTGCTGGTGGCGCAGGTGCATCATCCGTTCCTCGACGTTGGTCGTCTCGTAGTTGAACAGGACGGTGACGACGCCCATCAGCGGGCGGTCCTCCAGGCGGCGGTCCTCGAACTCGCCCAGGAGGTTGCGTGCGGCCTCGCGGACGACCTCGCTGCGGCCGGTGTAGCCGTGATCCTCGGAGAACTCGTCGATCCGGTTCAACAGCTCGTCGGGCATCGAGACGCTGACGACAGTCATGTATTAACTGAGCGCCGAGATTCTATTAAGGATTCGTAACCCGGTCGCGGTTCGGGCACGCACAGCGGCCCGCACCGGTCACTCGTCGTCCAGCCCCTGCCACGACAGTTTCGGCTCCCGAGCGGCCTGGACCTGGTCGATCCGCCGGGCGCTCGTCCGCGTGGGCGCGGCCTCGAGTTCGGCGTCGGCCTCGTCGCGGACCGCGTCGAACGCGGCGGCGAGCTGATCGAGCGAGCGCTTTCCCTCGATCTCGGTGGGCTCGGTCATCAGCGCCTCCGAGACGATCTCGGGCCACTTCGTCGTCGGCGGGTGGACGCCGTGATCGAGCATCCCCTTCGCGACGTCGGCGGCGTCCTGCTCGCCCGCGCTGGCGACGAACTCGTGGTGGAACGGCCGGAACGGCACCTCGTAGTCGATCTGGCTCGCGAGGTAGTTGGCGTTGAGCACGGCCTTCGCGCTGGCGTCCGAAAGGCCCGGATCGCCCAGCCGCGCGATGTACGCGTAGGCCTTCAGCAACACCAGCCAGTTGCCCTGGAACCCGTGGACCTTCCCGACGGTGTGCTCGGGGTCGAACAGCTCGAACTCGGGGCCGCCGTCTTCGGTCTCGGCGTCGTCAGCTTCGCGGACGCGCGGTGCGGGGAGGAACGGTGCGAGGCGCTCGGCGACGCCGATCGGGCCGGCGCCCGGGCCACCGCCGCCGTGGGGTGTCGCGAACGTCTTGTGGACGTTGTAGTGCATCACGTCGAAACCCATGTCGCCCGGGCGGACCCGGCCGAGCAGGGCGTTGAGATTCGCGCCGTCGTAGTACAGCAGACCGCCAGCCTCGTGGACGATCTCGGCGATGGCCTCGATGTCGCGCTCGAACAGTCCCAGCGTGTTCGGGTTCGTCAGCATCAGCGCCGCGGTGTCGTCCGAGACCGCGGCCTCGAGGGCCGCGATATCGACGCGCCCGTCCTCGGCGCTGGTGAGTTCGATCACGTCGAAGCCCGCCAGCGCCGCGCTGGCGAAGTTCGTGCCGTGGGCGCTGTCGGGGACAATCACCTCCGTCCGCTCGTCGCCGTTGGCCTCGTGATAGGCCCGCGCGACGAGGATGCCCGCGTACTCGCCGGCGGCGCCCGCCGGCGGCTGCAGCGAGACGGCGTCCATCCCGCCGATGCGCCCGAGGTAGTCCTGCAGGCCGTGCATGATCGCCAGCACGCCCTGGACCGTCGCCGGATCGCGGTCGGGGTGGACGCTCGCCCCCGGCAGCGCCGCGACGTCCTCGGTGAACGTCGGGTTGTACTTCATCGTACACGAGCCCAGCGGGTACGGCCCGCTGTCGACCCCGTAGTTCATCTGCGAGAGCCGGGTGTAGTGGCGGGCGAGCTCGGGTTCGGAGAGGGCGGGCAGCTCCAGGGAGTCCCGCGTCAGGTCGTCGGGCAGCGGCGAGTCCTCGCCGCCGACGTCGACCGCCTCGGTGCGCTTTTCCGAGAGCAGCGGTTCGTAGCGGTCCTCGCCGTCGGTCCAGCGCGCCTGGTCGTAGACGAGTTCGTCGGGCCGCTCGTCCCGATCGCTCATGGGCGCACCTCCCGGACCGCGGCGACGAAGTCGCCGCCCGCGTCGGCCGTCGCGTCGGTCACGCACACCTGCAGCAGGTGCTCGTCGATGGCGTGGACGGCGAACCCTTCGGCGCGGAGGTCGTCGGCCACCGCCGCGGCCGGCTGGTCGGTGTGAGCGACGAACTCCCGGAAGTGGTGGCGATCGTGGACAGGGGCCTTGATCCCGCTGATATCGTCGAGGCGGTCGGCCAGGTCAGTCGCCAGCCGGACGCAGTCCTCCGCGAGGTCGACCAGGCCGTCGGGGCCGAGCCACGCGGCGTGGATCGCCGCCCGCAGCGCCAGCCACGCCTGGTTCGTACAGATGTTCGAGGTCGCGCGCTCGCGGCGGATGTGCTGTTCGCGCGTCTGCAGGGTGAGCGTGTACGCCCGGTGCCCGTCGGCGTCGGTGCTCGCACCGACGAGCCGCCCCGGCACCTGCCGGAGGAACTCCTCGCGGCAGGCGAACATGCCCAGGCCCATCCCGTAGGCCGTCCCCAGCCCCAGGGTGCTGGCGTCGCCGACGACCACGTCCGCGCCGACGCTCGCCGGTTCCGCCAGCAGCGCGAGCGCCACCGGGTCGGAGCCGAGACAGAACAGCGCGTCGTGGTCGTGCGCGAGGGCGCCGACCTCCGCGAGGCGCTCCTCGATGGCGCCCCGAACCGTGGGGTTCTCGGCGTACACCAGCGCGACGTCGTCGTCGATCGCCTCCGCCAGCGCGTCGACGTCGACGTTCCCGTCGGCCATCGGGTAGTCGGCGACGGACATGCCGACGCCGTCGGCGTAGTTCTCCAGGACGCCGCGCCGCCCCTCGAGAAGGTGCTCGGGGACGAGCGCGCGGGTTCCCGAGGCCTCGCGGACGCGCTGGGAGAGCGTCGCGGCCTCGCCCAGGGCCGTCGCGGCGTCGTACATCGAGCAGTTGGCGACGCCCAGCCCCGTCAGCTCGACGAGCATGGACTGGTACTCGAACAGCGCCTGGAGGAAGCCCTGCGTGACTTCGGGCTGATACTGGGTGTAGGAGGTCAGAAACTCCGAGCGCTGTGAGAGGTGATCCACCAGCGACGGGACGTAGTGGTCGTAGTGCCCCCGGCCCAGAAACTCCGTGAGGTCGTCGTTGCGATCGAACAACTCGCGGATCTCGATGCGGACCTGGCGTTCAGTCCGGGGTTCGATGCCGAACTCGCCGTCGAAGCGCACCGATTCGGGGACGTCGAACAGGGCCGCCTCGCTGTCGACGCCGACGGCCTCGAGCATGGCCGCGGTCTCTCCCGCCGTATGGGGCGCGTACGGACTCCCGCGTGTGTCGTTGTCAGTCATGAGTGGCGTGACCGCCCGCCGGCGGACCCTCCGCCGTCCCCCGACCGGCCGCGTGATTGGCGAGTGTTACGCCCCGGTCCATAAGATTCCTCCGGTTGGGCGAGCGCCGTGGCACCCGCTCGCAGCACCGCTCGCGGGCGTTCGCTCCGGGAACGGCCGAACGGGCGGCTTCCGGGGGAGACGCCGGCGTCTGACGCTGTACACCGCAGACCGCGATAGGAAAACCGGGGCGCGTCGGCCCGGGCCGGCTCACTGCACCGTCGACGACGAGGCGCGATTGAGGAAGTAGACCGCGACGCCCCCGAGCACCACGTCGAGGACGACCAGGACGGCCAGCGCCGGGACGATCGAGTTCCACATCCCGCCGAATCCCGTGACGTCGATCACGGTCATGACGTCCTCGCCGAGCATCAGCGCGCGGGCGGCGTCGACGCCGTAGGTGATCGGGTTGACCGTCGCGACCGCCTGGATCCACTCGGGGAGCACCGACAGCGGGAGGAACGCGCTCGAGAGAAACAGCAGGGGGAACTGCAGCAGGTTCACCGCGATGATCGTCGACTCGGTGTCGCGGGTGTACAGCGCCGTGATGTTCGAGAAGGCGGTGAACCAGATCGAGAAGACGATGCCGACGGCGACGATGCCGACGGCGCCGGCGATCCCGGTCGCGACGTAGGTGCCGGGGTCCCCGCCCGAGTCCAGCCACAGCAGGACGTACCCCAGCACGAGGATGATCGTGATCTGGACGACGATCCGCAGGACCTCCGAGAGGGACTTCCCGAGGAAGACGGCGCCGCGGTGCATCGGCGAGGCGAGCACCTTCTCGAACATGCCGTTCTCGATGTCGTCGACCAGCCCGATGCCCGAGGTGGTCGCGGCGATCAGCGCCACCTGGATGACGATGGCGGGCACGAGGTAGGTGGTGTAGCTGACCGCCCCGCCGACGCTGCGGCCGACGGCCTGGCCCGTGATCTGGCCGAATACCTGCGTGAACAGGATCAGGAAGATGATCGGGTTGAGCAGGGAGACGGTCATCACGAACGGGTTGCGCGTGGTCTTGAGCACCCAGCGCTTCAGGTTCACCCACGTGTCGCGGACGAAGCCATTGCCCGTCGTCTTGCGGCCGCCGGTCTCGGCGCTCACGGCGACACCTCCCGGGGCTCGACGGGCTCGTCGTCCTCGTCGAGGTGCTCGCCGGTGATCGCAAGGAACACGTCGTCCAGCGTCGGGCTGCGGACGTTGAACCCGGTGACGGTCAGGCCCGCGTCGTCGAGCGCGACGAGCAGTTTGGTCCCGAGCCGCCGGGCGTCGGCGGAGGTGACGCTGATCCCGTCGTCGGTCGGCTCGATCTGGTCGTCCCCGTCGAACAGCCCGGAGTCGCGGGCGATCTCGCGGGCCCGCTCGACGGTGCCGGCGTCGGGCTCGTCGAGGTCGATCTCGAGGACGTCGCCGCCGACCTGTGCCTTCAGCTCGGCGGGCGAGCCGGTGGTGACGATCTCGCCGCCGCGGATGACGCCGATGCGGTCACAGAGCTGGTCGGCCTCCTCGAGGTACTGCGTGGTGAGAAACATCGTCGTCCCGCGCTCGTTGATCTCGCGGAAGTACTCCCACAGGCGGTTGCGCGCCTTGGGGTCGAGGCCGGTCGTCGGCTCGTCGAGGAAGACGATCGGCGGCTCGTGGACGAGCGCGGTCGCGGCGTCCAGCCGCTTTTTCATCCCGCCCGAGAAGTCCTTGGCCGGCTTGTCGGCGACGTCGGCCAGATCCACGAGGTCGAGCAGCTCGTCGATGCGGTCGGCGCGCTCGTCGGCGGAGACGCCGTAGGCCTCGCAGGCGAACCGGACGTTCTCCCGTGCGGTGAGCTCGGGATCGACGCTGGTCTCCTGGGCCATGTACCCGATGGACTCGCGAACCGACCGGGCCTCCGTCCTGACGTCGTAGCCGTTGACCCGGATCTCGCCCGCGGTCGGGGCCAAAAGCGTGACGAACGTCTTGATCGTCGTCGTCTTCCCGGCGCCGTTGGCGCCCAGGAAGCCGAAGAACTCCCCCTCCGGGACCTGCAGCGTGACGTCCGTGACGGCTTCCGTTCCGTCTGCGTACGTCAGCGCCACGTGGGTCGCGTCGATTGCGTTCACGGGCCCACTGACGCGAACCACTACCTTGAAATTTTAGACTGAACGTTCAGTCAGTCCGGGCGGACCTCAGGCGATCTGGTCCTCGTACTCGGCGGGCGAGAGCAGGGCGTCAAGCTGGTCGGGGTCGGACGGCTCGACGGCGAGCAGCCAGCCGTCGCCGTAGGGGTCCTGGTTGACCAGTTCCGGCGCCGATTCGAGGTCGTCGTTGACCGCGGTGACGGTGCCCGAGACGGGGGCGTACAGGTCAGAGACGGCCTTGATCGACTCGACGACGCCGAAGTCGTCGTTCTTCGTCACGGCGTCGCCGACGTCGGGGAGTTCAACGAAGACGACGTCGCCGAGTTCGTCTTGAGCGAAATCGGAGATGCCGATCCGGACCGCGCCGTTCTCGCGTCTGGCCCACTCGTGGGATTCGAGGAACCGACAGTCCTCGGGAACTTCGAAGCTCATCTATCGAGGAATGGCAACGCGTGCGTTTGTGCCTTTTTCGGCTCGCCCCTGACGACGACCCGCACGCTCGTGCCGGGCGCGGCCAGCTCGACCGGGACGTACGCCAGGCCGATCGGCTCGTCCAGCGTCGGGCTCATCGTTCCGCTGGTAACGTGGCCGACGACCTCGCCGTCGGGGTCGGTCACGTCGTAGCCGTGGCGGGGGACGCCGCGGTCGATCAGCTCGATCCCGGTCAGCTTCTCGTCGACGCCTTCCGCCTCGACGCCCTCCAGGGCGTCCCGGCCGACGAACTCGGTGTCGAGCTTGACGGTGAAGCCCACGCCCATCTCGTAGGGATTGCGGGGCTCGGTCTCGGGGTCGAAGTCCTGGCCCGAGAGGAGAAAGCCCATCTCCAGGCGGAGGGTGTCGCGGGCGCCGAGGCCGCAGGCCTGGCAGTCCAGCGCGCTCCAGACCGCCTCGGCCTCGGCGGCCGGCACCAGCAGCTCGTAGCCGTCCTCGCCGGTGTAGCCCGTGGCTGCGACCAGGCCGTCGACGCCGGCGACGGTCGCGTCCGCGACCGAAAAGCGCGAGATGTCCGTGACCGGAGCCCGATCAGCGTCGGCGAGTTCGCCGCGCAGGAGCGTCGGCGCGTCCGGCCCCTGGACGGCGATCATGGCGTAGTCCTCGGTGGCGTTCTCGACGGTGGCGTCCAGACCCCAATCGTCGCGGTGGCGCACCCAGCGGTCGGCCATCTGCGCGTCGTGCCCAGCGTTGGGGATGAACAGGTACTCGGCGTCGCGGTCGTCGGCGTCGGGGAGCCGGTAGACGACGGTGTCGTCGAGGACGATCCCGTCGGCGTCGGTGACCATCGAGTACTGGGCCTCGCCGGGATCGAGCGCGCCGCCGTCGTTGGTCGTGAGGCGCTGGGTCAGCGCCGCTGCGTCCGGCCCCCCGACCTCGATCTGGCCCATGTGCGAGACGTCGAAGCGGCCGGCCGACTCCCGGACCGCGGCGTGTTCAGCCCGGATGGAGTCGAACTCGACCGGCATCTCCCACCCGCCGAACTCGGTGAACGACGCGCCCCGCGCCTCGTGGACGGCGTGCAGGGGCGAAACTCGCTCTGGCATACGATTACACGGCCCGCCGAGCGACCTAACTCTTTGCTCTCGGAGCCCCGCGCCGTCAGAACGAGAGGGGTGCGACCACTGTGAGCGCGAGCGCGACGACCGCCACGCCGACCACGCCCCTGAGGAGATCGGCGGTCCGGGCGTCGAGACGCTCGACCGCGGCGAACGCCGAGCCGGTGCCGGCGCCGATCGCACCCATGGCGGCGGTGATACTGACTGCGTAAGCACAGACCGCGAGCGTCACGACGCCGGCGCCGTAGTGGGGCAACAGCGCCGAGGCGAACGCCAACATGCTCAGGGGCGGCGACAGGGCGAACAGCGCGCCGACGACCCCGGTCCGGAGAATGCCGACCGCGCCGTGGTCGTGCTCGCCGGCGTCGAAGCCGGGCAGCGGCAAGTGGAGGTGCGCGTGGGCGTGGCTGACCTCGCCGTGGCTGTGGGACCCGGTCCGGACGACGGCCCGGAACCCGCTCACGGCCATGGCGCTGCCGAAGACGACAAGCAGCGTCGCCGCGCTTGCCTCCCCGAGCGCGTCCAGTCCGCTCGGCAGCGCTCCCGAGTGCACGACGGCGGCGACGAGGGCGAGCCAGGCCACGACCAGGAGCACGTGCCCCAGCGCGAAGCTCGCGCCAACCACCACCGAGCGACGAGGGTCCGGCGTCCGGCCGGCCAGCGACGAGATGCCCGCGACGTGATCGGGCTCGACCGCGTGGGTCAGCCCGAGCAACCCGGCCGTCCCGAGCGCGCCGAGGAGCGACGCGGCGCTCATCGATCCGCCCCCGCCCGTCGCGCGCCCGTCCGCGTCGTCGAATCGTTCGTCACGATCGAGCGGTCGTCTGCCTCGTATTTCGAGGTTGCGATCCGGCCGGCCCCGCGGAAGTCAGGAAAGATCATGAGGGTTTATGCCGGTGGACGTGGGAGTGGGGAGCGAGGACGCGACCAGACACCATGACCCGGCCTCGACCCGACGACATCGTTCCGATGGTGCCCGAACTCCCGACTGCCACGGTCCGCGCGGACGGGGGCGTGCCCGTCTCCCGGACCGCCGACGCGGCCGACGAGCCCGAGGCCGACGCGCCGCTCGTCCCCGATCTCTCCTGAGCGGGACCGCAGTCCCAGCGCGCTTCTCGGCCGGCTCGCCCGCCCAGCGACGGCCGCGCGACGGGACGCACGCGGCCGCAAGTCGTGTCTTTGATTACGCCGGTCGGAAATACCGGCGCCCATGGGGTCTGATGGGAGTGGAGACGACGCCCAGGATGGGGGTCACGACGGCCCGCGTTCGAGGGGCACGCGGCGGTGGCCGCGAGAGGATCCGGATTCGATACCGAGCGAGGTCGTACGCGCCGTGGCCGCGGCGCTCGACGTCGACCCGATGGCGATGCCGCGGCCGCTGCACGACGTGCTCGATCCCGACGCGCTCGCGTCGCTGCTGGCGTCGAGCGCCGGCCGGGGCGACCTCACCGTCACCTTCAGGATGGACGGGGTGGCGGTGACGATCCGCGACGACGGCCGGATCGAGGCGGCGGCGCCGGACGCCGACGGCGAGTAGTGATCGACGGCACGCGTGGCGCACCGCCCGCCCAGCGGCGCGGCCGTCAGTCCTCGGCGGCCGGTTCGTCCGTCTCGGGCTCGTCGGGCCCCTCGACGGGGACCGAGTCCTCGTGGACGCCGAGCTCGGCGGCGCGCTGGCGCCAGGACTCCTGGAACCCCTCGCTCTCGCCCTTGACGGTGCTCTTGCCGTCGCGGACGAAGTCGAGCTTCAGGTTGACCTCCTCGACGAGTCGCTCGCCGGCCACGTCGCTGATGACGCCGTTGCGCATCGCGTCCATGATGGCGCTTTTCTCCCGCTGGAGGAGCTGGCGCTCGCCGGTGAGGTACTGCTCGTGGCGCAGCTCCGGGGCCGTCGCCAGCAGTTCCGCGATGGCCTCCTCGAGCTCGTCCTTCTCGCGCTCGTACTCCTCGGTGAAGTTCTCGTAGACCTCGCCGCGCAGGCTGCCGGCCCGGTGGAGGCGCTCTGCGGCCTCCAGCGCCTCGTCGACGGCGCGGGCGCGCCCGACGAGCAGCTCGTACAGCTCCTCCTCGTCGGTCCGGGTGACGATGTCCAGGCGGGCGAGCAGCGGCGACATGGTCAGCGCCTGGACGACGAGGCTGAAGGCGGCGACGCCGAACACCATCGCGCGCAGCTGCGTGTTGACCGCGGGCGTGAGGACGGCGTTCGTGGGCAGCCCGAGCACGAGCGCGATGGGGATCGACGCGTGCAGGCCGCCCCACACCATGACGTGCTGGTACGAGCGGGGGATCGTCGGCTCGACGAACTGGTTGAGCAGCTCGGTGAGCGGATAGACGACGACCGCGCGCGCGGCGATCACGAGGACGATGGCGAGGACGATCAGGTCCGCGTGGTGCAGGAGGTCGCCGACGGGGGTCGTCACCCCGATCATCAGGAAGATGAACGTGTTGACGATGAACGCGGCGGTCTCCCAGGTGTTGAACACCGAGATCTTCGTCTGCGGGCTCATCGCGTAGGCGGCCCCCTGGTTGCCGATGAACAGCCCCGCGACCACCGTGGCGATGACGCCGGAGACGTGGAGGTAGTGCTCGGCCAGGATGAAGGAGCCGTACGCGAGGATGATCGTCAGGACGATCTCGGTCATGTGCTCGTCGAGGTTGATCATCACCCGGTAGACGAGCCAGCCGGCCGCCAGCCCGACGACGAGCCCGCCGACGCTCACGACGGCGATGTCCAGCGCGACCGAGCCCAGTTCGCCCGGGTCCAGCAGCGAGCGGGCGGCTTCGCCCTGTCTGAGCAGTCCGAGCAGCGCCGAGAACAGGACGACGCCGACGCCGTCGTTGACGAGGCTCTCGCCCTCGACGAGCACCGACAGCCGCTCCGGCGCGCCGAGTTCCTCGAACAGCGCCAGCACGGAGACGGGGTCGGTCGGCAGG
>JBDGSW010000144.1:0-11286 GCA_042217345.1 Haloarculaceae archaeon | reverse complement strand
CATCGACTCGGGGATGATGCAGTCCTGTTTCGGCATCATCATGGACATGGGCGGGGCCTTCGAGGTCGAGGAGTTCGACATCGGCCGCCACAAGGACGAAGGATCCTACGCCCGCCTGCTCGTGACCGCCGACTCGCAGGCGCAGTTGCAGTCGATCGTCCACGAGCTCCACCAGAACGGCGCCAACCCCGCCGACCCGGACGACGCCGAACTCGAACCCGCGCCGGCCGATCAGGTCGTCCCTCACGGCTTCTACTCGACGACCAACCACCCAACCGAGATCCGCTACGACGGCCAGTGGGTGGAAGTGGAGAACATCGAGATGGACTGCGCCGTCGTCGTCGAGCCGGGCGAGGCGCGAAGCGCCTCGGATCAGTCGAGCGGGGAGGACACCGACCCGCGAGACGGCGAACCCACGGCGTTCACGAAGGTGCTCAACGCCGTCGAGGCCGACGACCTGATCGTCACTGGCGAAGCGGGCATCCGCGTCCACCCGCCCGAGCGCCCCCGCGGTACAGAAGGCGCGTTCGGGTTCATGCAGGGTGGGGTCTCCTCCGAGCGCCCCTCGGAGACGACCATCGCGAACGTCGCCGAGGCCATCGAGGAGACCAAAGCCGAGGGCGGCAAGGTCCTGGCGGTCTGTGGCCCCGCGCTGATCCACTCGGGCGCGCGCGAGGACCTCGCGCGGCTCGTCCGCGAGGGCTACGTCGACATGCTGTCGGCCGGTAACGGCTTCGCCGTCCACGACATCGAGCGGGACATCTACGGGACCTCGCTGGGCATGGACACCGAGAGCCTCGACCACCCCCGGAAAGGCCACAAGCACCACATCTACGCCATCTCGGAGGTGATCCGCGCCGGTGGCATCGAGCAGGCCGTCGCGGACGGCGTCATCGAGTCCGGCGTCATGTACGAGTGCGTGAGCAACGACCGCCCGTTCGTGCTCGCGGGGTCGATCCGCGACGACGGCCCGCTGCCCGACACGATCACCGACGCCGTCGAGGCCCAGAACGCCATCCGCGAGCAGGCCCACGAGGCCGACATGGTCCTGATGCTGTCGACGCTACTGCACTCGGTCGCCGTCGGCAACTGCCTGCCCTCGACGACCCGCGTGGTCTGCGTCGACATCAACCCCGCGACCGTCACCCAGCTGCTCGACCGCGGCAGCGCTCAGGCCGTCGGAATGGTCACCGACATCGGCACGTTCGTGCCGATCCTGGCGGAGAAGATTCTGGAGGACTAACCTGGCAGTTATCGGAGAGCCCTCGGGCGCTTCGCGCCCTGCGGGCACCGTGTATCGGGCTGAGCGCCGAGTGAAGGAACCCGGCTGAAGGGGCTGCTTAGACGCCCTCGAGGGTCTCGCGGAAGCCGTCGATCGCGTCGTCGGCGTCCTGGATGGCCGCGGCGGCCTCGTCGTGGGCGTCGGCCAGCAGGTCGGAGAGGGCGCTCTGGATGCGCGCCAGGCGGCCGTGGTCGGGGGAACGATCGCGGTCGGCCAGCGTCGCGAGCTGCTCGGCGAGCTCGGCCAGCCGTTCGGCGTCGTCGGCGTCCGCGCTGTGTTCGCTCGCGCGTTCGAGGTGCTCGGCGGCGTCCTGGAGCTGTTGGCGGGTCATGTGCGAGCGTACGCCCATCTCCGGGAAAAGTACTTCGCGACACGTCGCCGGTCGGGAAACCCCAACCAATGGGGTATTTTCTATATCCGCGAGGCGGTGGAATCTTCCCCCGTGAGCCATCCCTGCCACCCACCCTGTCCGCGATTACGCGCCGTCCCTCGACTGCCCAGCCAATCTAGCCCAGCGAGTCCACCGTAGATGCCAGACTCCAATCAGCTCGCGACGAGCAAAGCGATCCAGCGCCGGACGGGCAAGACCTTCCACCTGGCCACGCGGTTGTTCCCCGAGCGAGTGCGCCACCGGACGTACGTGCTGTACGCCTTTTTCCGCGTCGCCGACGAGGTCGTCGACGACCCGGACCGCGACCTCTCGCCGGCCGAACAGCGCGCGGCCCTCGAGCGGATTCGCGCCGCCGCCCTGGGCGAGCAGGAACCGACCGATCCGGTGCTCTCGGCGTTCGACGAGGTCCGCAGGGAGGCGGGGCTCCGGGACGAAGACGTCGCGGCCTTCCTCGACGCGATGGCGGCCGACGTCGACACCGCGCGGTACGAGACCTACGCGGACCTCGAGGAGTACGTCCACGGCTCGGCGGCGGCCGTCGGGCTGTTGATGACCGACGCGATGGGCGTCGCCGACCCCGAGCGGGCGCGACCGCACGCCGCCGCGCTGGGGACGGCCTTCCAGTTGACGAACTTCCTCCGGGACGTCCGCGAGGACGTGGTCGATCGCGACCGGATCTACCTGCCGGCAGAGACGCTGGAGCGATACGGGTCGAGCCACGCCGAGGTGGCCGCCCTGGAGTACACCTCGGGGTTCCGGTCCGCGGTGGCCCACGAGCTGCGCCGCGCCGAGCGCCTGTACCGCGAGGGCGTGGCGGGCATCCAGTACCTGCCCGCGGACTGCCAGTTCGCGGTGGTACTGGCGGCGGTGCTGTACGCCGACCACCACCGGCTCATCCGCGAGCAGGACTACGACGTGCTCTCGGCGACGCCGTCGCTGTCGACCCGGCGCAAGCTCTGGCTGGCGGTGCGCACCCGCTGGCACTGGGCGCTGGCCGGCGACCCCGAGGCAGTCTTCGAGCGCGTCAGTTGCGTCGGGACAGCCTCCCCCACGTCCGTCGGGCCGGAGCCGCCGGAGACCCTCCCCGTCCAGTGATCAGGAGCCGCGCCACCGGTCGACGACGGACGGGAGCGCGGCGAGGACTCCCGGGTCGACCCGCTCGGTCCGCACGAGCGCGTACAGGATCCCGACGGCGATAGCGAGGGGGATCGGCGCGGCGTAGATTGCCGCGATCGAGCCCCAGAGACAGACGAAGCTCACGAGATCGTCGAGCGCGAACTCACAGGACCGAAGCCGCACCTGCAGGGCGGCCCGGTCCAAGCCCCACTCGAGCAGGCCGACGGCGACGGTGGCCGACAGGAGCCAGCCCGCGAAGTTCGTCCACGGAACGCCGTAGTAGGGCCCGCCCGCCGCGTACTCCCAGAACCCGAGCGCGACGGCGCCCGGATCGAGCACGAGATCGACGGCGAGGACGATCGCCACGGCCAGGGCCACCCTGACCGCCCGACCGGCGCCGGCGCGATCGGCCGAGAGGAGTGCGAGCAGGGAGGCGTCGAGCACGAGCGGGACGAAAAAGAGCGGTAGCCCGAGTGGCACGGCCCCCCCGACCATCGGCCCGAGCGCGACGCCGTAGCTGAACGAGCCGTAGGGAATCCCGGTCGTCGCGCCGAGGTACTCCACGGCGTACGCGTAGGCCGTCAGGATCGCGAGGGCGGCGCCAGCGCGCCGGTCGACGACCGGGGCTACCCCGGCCAGCAACGGTAGCCGCATGACGAGCGTCCCGAACAGGACGAGCCACGGGTTGAACGACAGCGCCGGCGGTAGTCGGCCCTGCGCGCTGGCGACGAGGAGGACGGCCCCCGCGAGCGGGAACAGCACGGCGATGGTGAATCGATTCCCGCGGACCAGTTCGTCCAGTCGCGATTCCAGCCGTCGGCGGGCGGGCGTCTCGACGCCCGCGATCGACTCATCCGCCACGGCCGATCACCAGCAGCCACAGCCCGCCGAGCGTGAACAGCATTCCGACGACGGAATTGACGATCGGGAACCACCAGTACGCGGTGTCGACCGCGACGTCTGCGAGCGCGACGCCCGTCACGAGCAGGGGATACAGCGCCAGGAGCGCGCCGAACAGGGGATGGACCGACGCGAACGCGGCGGCGGCGAGCGCCCAGACGGCGGCGCAGTAGGCGTAGCTGCCCCGCTCGCCGAGGACGGTCGCGGTCGTCCGGACGCCGGCGGCGCGGTCGGGCTCGACGTCCGGAATCGCCGAGAACGTGTGCATCCCCATCGTCCAGAGCCAGCCGCCGAGGACGGCCGCCAGGGGCGGCCACGCGCCCGCGACCGCAACGTAGGCGACCACGCCGGGCAGGACGTACAGGCCGTTCGAGACCGAGTCGAGGACGGGCGTGGTTTTGAACCGCAGCGGCGGCGCGCTGTACTCGACGGCGAGGCCGTACCAGGCGAGCAATGCCAGGGCTGCCTTCGTGGGAACGAGGGGGAGAAACGCCAGGCCGGCGACTCCGCAGGCGATCACGACCAGGAGAACTCGGCGGTCGCCGCGGTAGCGGACCTCGCGTTCGGCCTTCTTCGGGTTGGTGGCGTCGACGTCGGCGTCGAAGACGTCGTTGACGCCGTAGAGGAAGACGTTGGCGGGCACGAGGAAAAACGCCACGAGTGCGACCGGCAGCGCCGCGAGCAGGTCGGGCAGCGAGTCGGCGGCGTAGGTCGCGCCGACGAGCGCGGGGCCCGCGAGGTACAGCCAGAAGCGCGGCCGGGAGAGGCGCAGGAGGTAGCCACTCGCGGTCTCCCGACCGGGGAGCCGGCCGGCCAGCCGAGCGGCGAGCGAGCGGTCCTCGAGCGGCGGGTCGGTCATGCGTCGTCGATCACGGCCGCGGCGGTGTGTTCGCCGCTGATCAGGCACATCGGGACGCCGATGCCGGGTGTGGTGTAGGCGCCCGTGTAGTAGAGTCCGTCGACGGCCGACGAGCGGTGCGACGGGCGCAACAGTGCCGTCTGGCGCAGCGTGTGGGCCAGTCCGAGCGCCGTCCCCTGTTCCGCGTTGTAGCGCTCGGCGAACTCCGAGACCGAGAAGCGCTCCTCGACGACCATCCGGTCTCGCAGGTCGACGCCCGTATTCTCGGCCAGATCTTCGAGGATCAGGTCACGGTAGCGCTGGCGCGTCTCGGGCCCGTCGTCCAGCCCCGGCGCGATCGGGACGAGCACGAACAAGGTGCTGTGATCGTCGTCGGGGACGACCGACTCGTCGGTCTGGGAGGGGACGCAACAGTAGTACGCCGGGTCCTCGGGCCACCCCGGGTCGTCGAAGATCTGTCGGAAGTGCCGGTCCCAGTCGGTCGGCAGCACGAGCGTGTGGTGAGCCAGCGGGTCGACGTCGCCCTCGACGCCGAGGTACAGGAGGAACGCCGAGGGCGCGTAGGTCCGGTCGTCCCAGTAGTCGTCGTCGTACTGGCGCTCGTGGGCCGGCAGAAGATCCCGCTCGGTGTGGGCGTAGTCGGCGTCGCTGACGACCCGATCCGGGCGGTAGACGGTCCCATCGGCCGTCTCGACGTGGAAACCCTCGCGCCGGCGCGTGATCTCGGAGACGTCGGCGCCGGTGACGTACTCGACGCCCAGGTCGGTCCCGAGGTCGACCACGGCGTCAACGACCGCGCCCATGCCGCCGTCGGGGTAGTACACGCCGAGGTTGAAATCGACGTGGCTCATCATGTTGTACAGCGCGGGGGTGTTGTGCGGTGCGCCGCCGAGGAAGACCAGGGTGTACTGCATGAGCTGGCGCAGCTTCGGGTGCTCGAAGTAGTCGGCGACGTGGCCCTCCATCGACCCGAGCAACTGGAGGCCGACCGGCGCCGCCCGGAGGACGTCGAGGTCGAGCCAGTCGCGCAGCCGCGAGCGGTCCCGGTAGACGAACCCGTCCATCGCGCGCTCGTAGGTGCGCTCGCTCTCGGCGAGGTACGCCTCGAAAGCCTCCCCCGCGCCGTCCTCGTAGGACTCGAAGAGCGCGGGGACCGCCGACCGGTCGGCGGGCACGTCGATCCGATCGCCGTCCTTGAAGAACACGCGGTAGTGCGGGTCGAGGCGCTCGAGGTCGTAGCAGTCGGTGGGTTCGCGTCCGAAGTGGCCGAAAAATCGCTCGAAGACGTCGGGCATGAGGTACCACGACGGACCCATGTCGAAGCGGAAGCCGTCGGTCTCCAGCCGGCTGGCGCGGCCGCCGAGTTGCTCGTTCCGTTCGAGGACGCGAACGTCGGCGCCGGCCGCCGCGAGATAACAGGCCGTCGACAGCCCACCGAAGCCGCTGCCGACGACGTCGATCGTCGTTCCGTCGAGCGCGCTCATTGGGAGTGAAAAAGGCGGTCAGGCCCAATAGTCCTCGCCCACACTAGTCCGGTACCGCCGTACGTCCGTGCGACCGACGGCTTTAACTGCCGGATTGCCCATTCTCTACTCGGATGGATAATAACGTCCAGTCTGGAGTTATTAACCTCGGCAGCCGGCCGTCGCTGGCCGGCCTGGGCGGGGTTGCCCTGCTGCTCGTGCTCTCGGTCGCCGGCGCGATGGCCGGGCGCTGGACGGTGCTGATCGTGGGCTGGGGGGCCTTCGGCGCGCTCGCGGCCGCCATCCCGCTCGGGGTGCGGGCCGTCCGATCGGCCAATGCCGCCGGACTGGTGTGGGGCTACGGGCTGGCCAGCGGCGCCATGATCACGAGCGCCGCGGTGTTCCTGGTCCCGCAGGCGATCGGGCTCGAACCGCGGATCGGCGGCTTCGGCATCGCCGCGGGCATCCTGGGCGGCTTTAGCGCCCACATCCTCGGCCACCGCGTCGCCCACGTGCGGTCGGGCTTCGACGACACTGGAGTCCAGCTGACCGCCCACGCGCTGTCGGCCGGCGCGATCATCGGCCTGATCTACGGGTCGATGACCAAACCCGGACTCCTGCTCGGGCTGGCGATCGTCTCGCACAAGGGTCCGGCCGGGTACGCCGCCGCGCGCCGGCTGGCCGCCGCCGGCCGGTCGGTGACGGTCCTGCTCCTGCCCGCCGCCGGCGTCGGCATCGCCGCCATCGCCGTCTCCCTGCTCCCGCTGCCCAGCGTCCCCGCCGTCAACGCCGGCGTCTTCGGCTTCGCCGCCGGCGTGTTCCTGCACCTGGCGATGGACTTCCTCCCGCGCTGTGAGGTCGGCAGCGAAGTCGGCGAGGTCGCGCGCGAGTCGGCCGACCAGCACGCCCTGCTCGACCGGCTCCGCGTCCACGCGGTCGTCAGCACGGTCCTCGGCGGGCTGGCCGTTCTGGGCGCCTGGCTCGCGGTCGGCCCCTGACCTACAGCTCCTTGCGCGTCGTCGGGTCGTCCAGCTCCCACAGCACCGCCGGCAAGAAGGCGTCGAGGTGGTCGATCACCCGGCGCTCGGAGACGTTCAGGCCCTCGCAGTGTTCGTGGGCGGCCTCGCGGACGAACACGTGGATGTCGCCGTCCTCGACGGCGACTTCGAGGGGGAACACCGAGCACCGCGCGGGCTTCCACTCGTGTTCGGCGTGGAGTTCACAGAGACCGTCCTCGCGCAGGAAGTAGCAAGCCTCGCCGTCGACGTCGACGGCCTCGTCGCGGTCTTTGGGCTCGCGTTTCACGAAGTCCCGGCCCTCGCGCTGGATCACGGACTGGTTGATGCTCGCACAGCCGGCCAGCTCCAGCAGATCCGGCTCGTACAGCAACACGCCGTGGTGACAGCACCAGGTGCACTCGTCGACGCACTCGAAGGTCAGGTCGGGATCGAAGTCGACGACCGCCTCTTTGCCCGGGTGGACCTCGACGCGACGGGACTCCGTGGACACGATTGAGAGTGCGTTGTCGATGCGGGAAGAAAAGGGACGCGCTCGCTCAGTTGTACCCGCGCCAGCGCTTGCCGCACTCCTTGCACTTGAAGAAACGCGTCGGCGGCTCGTCGGCCGAGCCGGTCTGTTTGATCGTGTACCAGGCTTCGCCGTGGCCGCACTCGTCACAGGTGACGTCCTTGGCGGTGGGCTTGCCCTCGAAGTCGGCGCCCTCCTCGGTCTCGATCACGTCGTCGTCGCTCTGTTCCTCGGTGCTGACGAACTCGGCGGCCCGGTCGGCGTCCTTGGCCTGGGTGGCGCCGCAGCTCTTACAGACCATCTCGTCGCCGTCCGCGTGCATCATCGAGCCGCACTCGTCGCAGAACTGCATTCCTTGTCGTGACTAGGGGCCCGATCCACTGTTGGGTCTTTCGGCTGGGCGGGCTCAGAAGGGCTGGACGGACTCGACGCCGGCCACCTCGAAGCGCGCACCGCCCTGGTCGCCCTCGGTGACGGCGATCTCCCAGCCGTGGGCGGTGACGATCCGGCGGACGATCGACAGGCCCAGGCCCGTGCCGTCGGCCGCGGTCGTGACGCCGGGGTCGAAGACGCCGTCGCGATCGTCGGGGGGGATCCCGGGGCCGTCGTCCGCGACGAAGAAGCCGTCGCCGTCAGCGAGCGTGCCGACGCGGACGGTGACGGTCTCGTCGCCGTGCTCGATCGCGTTGCGAAAGAGGTTCTCGAGGGCCTGCTGGAGGCGGTCGGGGTCGGCCTTGAGCGTGGCGTCCTCGTCGGCGACGGCGAGGGTGGCGTCGGCGGTGTCGACGGCGGCCCAGGCCTCGGCGGCGGCGTCGGCCAGGAGCAGGCGCTCGGTCTCGTCGATCACCTGGCCGTCGCGGGCGAGCTGGAGGACGTCCTCGACGAGCGCGCCCATGCGGTCAAGCGCGGCGTCGACGCGGTCGAAGTGCGCCGGGTCGCCCTCGGTGCGGGCGGTCTCGAGGTAGGTGCGGGCGATCTCGATGGGGTTGCGCAGGTCGTGGGCGACGACGCCCGCGAACGCCTCCAGTTGCTCGTTGCGGGTGGCCAGCTCTCGCTCGCGGGCGGCGCGGTCGGTGACGTCGGTGTAGACGAGGTAGCCGCCGTCGTCAGTCGGGAGGTTGCGCAGGCGAACAGTGCGAGCGCCGTCGGTCGTCTCGCACTCGACGGTTCGGTCGAGGGGCGTGGCGCCGGCGACGGACTCGCCGACATCGGCGACGACCTCGGCCGAGGCCAGCGTCTCTTCCAGCGCGACGTCGGGGGCGAGGCCGGCCTCGGTGTCGAAGGCGTCGGCGAAGGCCTCGTTGACCCGGCGGACGCCGACGCCTTCCGCCGAGCGCACGTACTCGACGACGGGATCGGTGTGGACGGCCAGCAGATCCGTGTCTGCCATGACTCGGCTCCTCTCGGCGTTACCGAGGGTCGCTAATAAGTGTACGTTCCGACACACGAACGGACACGGGGCCGGCGGCGCGACGGGGGCGCCAGCGGATCCGGCCGTGAAACCGTACGAAGGTATTTCACCGCCGGACCGTGACGGAGGGATAGAATCGTGTCCGCCGAGACGCAGGGACGGCCGACGGTCCTCGTCGTCGACGACGAGCGCGACGTCGCCGACGCCTACGCGATGAAACTCGAGGCCGAGTACGACACGACCGTCGCCTACGGCGGCGAGGCGGCGCTGGCGGAACTCGGGCCCCACGTCGACGCCGTGTTGCTCGACCGCCGGATGCCCGACATCCACGGCGACGAGGTCCTAGAGCGGCTGCGCGAGCAGGGCTACGGCTGTACCGTCATCATGGTGACGGCCGTCGACCCCGACCTGAACATCCTCGAGATGGAGTTCGACGACTACCTCTGCAAACCGGTCGACACCGACACGCTGCTGACGACGCTCTCCCAGCACCTCGACGTCGGCACCACCGACCCCGACCTCGAGGAGTTCTTCGCGCTCCTGTCGAAGCTCTCGGTGCTCGAAGAGGAGCGCACGCCCGCCGAGCTCGAGCGCGACGAGGAGTTCCAGGCGCTCAAGCGCGAGGCCATCGAGAAGGCCGAGCGCCTCCGGGAGACCGTCGACGACTTCGAGACCATCGTCGAGACCCACCGGTCGGTCACGCGCGGCTCCGGCACGACGCTGTAACCGCGTCCAGGTACCCGAACGCGGGGCGGGCCCGACGCCGGCTCACTCGGTGTGAAAATCCGCGACGTCCCCTTCGAGTTCGTGCTGGCGCGCGACGACCGGGCACTCGACCACGCGGACGGTGTCCATGTCGAGGAACTCGACGATCTCCGTCCCGTCGTGGGTGCAGCGGGCCTCGGGCGGCCGGGAGAAGTGCTCGCAGCGCTCGCAGTAGCTGTGTTTCGAGACGTCGGCGACCGAGCGGTCCCCGTCCGCCGCGTCGGCCTCCGCGCCCCGGGTCAGTTCGTCCCACACCCGGTCGGGGTCGACGTCGTCCACCTCGACGGACTCGAAGGCGTCCCAGGGATCGCCCGCACCGGCCGCTTCGCCGGCCGACTCGAACGACCCGAACGGATCGTCACCCGGGCCGTCGCCTGACGGCTCGAAGGCGTCGGCGCGGCCGCCGTCGTCGGTCGCCGGGTCCGCGCCCCAGTCGCCGTCGCCGGCGGCCCCGTCGGTGCCGGAATCGCCGTCCGCGGGTGCGTCGGCGTCGGCCGACCGATCGGGGTCGTCGCGGCTCATCGGCCCCTCGCGTCCGCGGCCTCGATGCTCTGGGCGCGGACGAGCCGCGGTTTGTTGAAGAAGCGCCGCCCGGGCTCGACGTCGGTCACGGCCGCGCCGCAGTCGGGGCACTCCGGCTCGGTCAGCAGCGCGACGTCGACGGTCGCCCCGCAGGACTCACAGACCGCCGCCCGGGCGTCGAGTTCGGCGGCCCGGCGCTTGAGCGCGTCCACCGAGGCCCGGCGGTCGTCGGTCGCGTCCGACCGGAGGTCGGCGACGACGTGCGCGAGCGTCTGCAGCCGGTCGCGCGCCTGCGAGAGCGACGCCGACAGCTCCGCGATCTCCTCTGACTGCTGGTCGAGGTCGCTCTCGACGCGGTCGGTGACGCTCGCCAGCGACTCGCGGACCTCGTCGATCTCGGCGTCGACGGCGTCGATCCGGTCGGCCAGCTCCGGGTGGTCGTGGTCGGCCGGGGCCTTCGCGTCTGTCTCGCGTTTGACCTGGATCACCCGCTCGCGGACGTCTTCGACGAGCTCGGTGTAGTCGTCCTCCAGCGCCGCCGTGCGGGAGTCGAGCTGGTCGGTGACTTCCTCGCTGGCGCGCTCGGCGGCCTCGCGGGCGATCGTCTCCCGTTCGTCGGCCAGAGCCGCCTCGACTCGGGCCTCGACGTCGACGTCGTCGGCGACGGCCGCGACGATGTCGGGCAGGCGCTCGGCGAGGACGTCCCGGACCGCCGACTCGATCGGATCGTCGTCGGTGCCGGCGGTGCCGTCCAGGCGAGTCGCGGCGCGGTGGGCGGCCAGCAGCTGGCGGACCACCGTCTCGCGGTCCGCGTCGCGCTCGCCGGCCTGTTCGTCGACCCACTCCGCCAGGTCCGGCGGGAGCGCGATCGACACGGGCTCGTCCGTCGACTCGCTCGCCATCTACCGACTCCTTGACACTGCCACGGGTTAAGGGTTTGCCACGGCTTATCAATTCGTAAAACGCGGTCCGGGGGGACTCGCGCGGCCCTCAGCGGATCTTCCGGACGTCGCTGATGTCGAAGCCGGCGTCGCCGATCTCCGTCTCGAA
>JBDGSW010000041.1:0-11818 GCA_042217345.1 Haloarculaceae archaeon | reverse complement strand
CGTCGGCGCCGGCACAGAAGCTGCCGCCCGCGCCCGTCAGGACGATCACGTAGACGCCGTCGTCCTCGCGGGCGTCGCGGATGGCCTCGTTCAGTTCCAGTACCGTCTCCCGGCGGAAGGCGTTGTGGACGTCCGGTCGGTCGATGGTGATGGTGGCGATGCCCGCGTCCGTCTCGTAGCGGAGGTCCTCGTAGCTCACGGTCCTGTCCGAGACCGACGGCGCCCCGTCACTTGAGCCTAGCCGTCGCCGCAATCGAAGGAGCGTGCGCCCGCTCAGGCCCGGTCGGTCGAGACGACCGTGACGTTGCTGACCGCCAGCGTGCCCGCGAGGTTGTGCTGGAGGCCGTAGGTGGGGTCGGCGACCTGCCGCTCGCCGGCCTCGCCGCGCAGCTGCCAGGTGAGCTCGCAGAGCTGGCCGACGCCCGTCGCGCCGATCGGGTGGCCCTTGGCCTTCAGGCCGCCCGAGGGGTTGACCGGGAGCTCGCCGTCGAGGCGCGTGGCCCCGCTGGCCACGAACTCGCCGCCCTCGCCCTTCTCGCAGAAGCCGAGATCCTCCATGTTGAGCAGCTCCGTGAACGTAAAGCAGTCGTGTTGCTCGACGACGTCGACGTCGTCGGGGCCGACGCCGGCGGCCTCGTAGGCCTGGGCGGCGGCCTCGACGGTGGGTTCGGCCTCGAGGTAGTCGTCGCGCTTGGTCATGTCGTACGGCACCGTGGCGTTGCCGGTGCCGCGGATCCAGACGGGATCGTCGGTGTAGTCGTCGACGACGTCCGCGCTGGTCAGCACCAGGCAGGCCGCCCCGTCGGTCTGGGGCGAGCAGTCGTACAGGCCGAACGGATAGGAGACGTAGGGGGCGTTCAGGACGCTCTCGGCGTCGACCTCGAAGTCGAAGTGCGAGTACTCACACAGCGTACCGTTGTGGTGGTTCTTGACCGCGACCTCGGCCATCTGCTCGCGGGTGGTGCCGTACTCGTGCATGTGCCGCTGGGCGTACATGGCGAAGAAGGCCGGCGCCGTCATCCCGCGGGTGGTCGGCCGGTTCGTGACGGTCTTCATGAACTCGTCGGTGGGCTTGTCGCGCATCTTCTCGGCCCCCACGACGACCGCCACGTCGTACTCGCCGGATCGGATCGCCATCGCGGCGTTGCGCACGGCGTCGCTGCCCGTCGCGCAGGCGTTCTCGACGCGCGTGATCGGGATGCCCTGCAGGCCCGTGGCCTCGCTCAGGCGCGCGCCGGAGACGATCTCGGCGTCGTGGGACAGCGTCCCGTAGGCGGTCCCGAGCCAGGCGGCCTCGACGTCGTCGTTGCCGACGCCCTTCTCGACGTCCTCGCGGGCGGCCCGGTAGGCACGGCCGATCATCTCGTAGTAGCCCAGGTCGAAGCGCTCGCCGAAGGGGATCATCCCCGCGCCGGCGACGGCGACGTCGCGGCTCACGCCGACCCCCCCTCGAGGCGGAACTTGGGTTCGTACAGCACCTGGCCGTCCTGGCGGTCGAAGCGCTTGAGCTCGACGCGCACCCGGTCGCCGATGTCGACGGCCTCGGGCTCGTCGATCTCGGTGAACATCCCGAGGAGCTTCCCGCCTTCCGGCGTCTCGACGATGGCGATGGGCAGCGGCGTGTCGAACGCCTCCGGCAGGACGTGCTGGACGACGTAGGTCACGACTTCGCCCTCCGGCGAGAGCGTGACGGGCTCGAAGTCCTCGCCGCCGCAGTGGTAACACAGCTCGGCCGTCGGGTCGTTGAACCGCCCGCAGTCGTCGCACTGCGCGCGGTCGAGCCCGAACTTGGCCGCCCGATTCCGAAACTCCCGCATGGTTGCGTGCATGGTTCTCAGAGTTGGTCGACGTGTTCGAGGTACTGGACGTAATCGAGGGCGGTTCCCTCGCCGGGCTCGTCGGCCGGCTCGGGCACCGCGGTCGCCTCGTAGGCGACGGCGTCGGCGGTCCCCGCGCCGTAGCCGGCGACGACCACGCGGTCGCCCGCCGAGAGGTCGGAAAGCGCCAGCGACCCCAGCGCGCTCGCGGCCCGGAGGTCGCCGTACTCGCGGCCGAACGACGGCGTCGCCAGCGCGTCGCCGACGCCGACCGCGCCCGCCAGCCGGCTCGCGAACTTCCCGTTGGGCTGGGTGACGACGAGCGCGTCGACGTCGTCGGCCGCCCAGCCGGCGGTGTCGAGGGCGTCCTCGATCGCGCGCCGGGCGGTCTCGACGTAGCCCACGTCGCGGCCGAAGCGGTCGTCGGCGGACTGCAGCGGTTCGCCGCCGGGCGCGCGCCACTCGTCGAGGACGGGGCGAGCGCGCGCGGCGGTCGCCGCCTGGTCGAGCCCGTCGCCGTCGGCCTCGACCAGCGCGGCCGCCGCGCCCGCACCGGCGGTCTTCTCGCGGTCGGTCCGGGGCTCGGGCGAGGGCGTCTCGGCGGCGACGACCAGCACGGCGTCGCTGTCGCCGGCGACCGCGTCGGCGGCCGCCCGCAGCGCCGCGGTGCCGGCCCGGGCGGTCTCGGCGAACGACTGGACGTACGTGTCCTCGGGCAGGTCGAGTGCCTCGGCGAGGAACGGCGTCACGGAGCCGTACTCGTAGACGGGCGTCGTCGACGCGAAGAAGAGCGCGTCGACGTCTCTGCGCCCGTCCAGGACCGACTGCCCCGCGCGCACCGACAGCGTCGTCGGGTCGTCGTCTTTGGCCTGGACCGCCTTCGATTTCACGCCGTCGGCGCCGCCGCCCCACTGTTCGCGGATGGCGCCGGTCCCGATCCGATAGCGGGGGAGGTACAGCCCCCTGCGTGTCACTGTCGCCATGCGTTCACGTCCGCCTGTGGGGGAGGCAGCGTTAAAGGTATCCCGGGGCCGGCAGCACCAGCCCCAGGCAGAGCGGTACGGGCCGCCCGGTCAGGGGCGGATCGAGGTGTAGAAGCGGTCTTCGGCCTCGGACAGCACCGTGCGGACGACGGCGAGTTCGTCCTCGTCCGGGCGTTCGAGGCGCTCGTAGTCGCCGTCCTCGACGGGCCAGCCGGTCATCGCGCGCACGTCGTCGACGTCGGCGTCGGGCGCCAGCCGGTGCAGACGCGCGCGGCCGTCGTCGCCGAAGCGGAAGGTTCCGAGCGGCGTCAGCAGCTTCGTCGGGCCCGTCCCGGGTTCGAAGCCGGCGGCCTCGCGGGAGCCGTCGCCGTCGAGGTACCCCGGACTGGAGACGTACTCGACGCGGTCTTGGTAGCGGTCGGAGTCGTCCGACCCGCAGATCAGCGTCACCGGCGACATGTGCGTCGCGATGTCGGACGCACCGCCGGGGCCGGGCAGGCGAACCAGGGGGTCCTCGTACTCGCCGACGACCGTCGAGTTGACGTTGCCGAAGCGGTCGACGTTCGAGACGTCGATCACCGCGCCGTCGAGGCGGCCGGACTTCAGGAAGGTGTGCAGCGTGTCCAGCGAGTCGCCGAACATGTCGGCGTGGTCGGCGAACACCCCGATCTCGGTGGTGCTGGTCGACAGTTGGTCGGCCTCCCCGCGGTAGGCGATGCCGGCCTCGAACACCGAGGTGAGCTCGGGGGCGTGGAGCTTCCGGGCGACGCGCGCGGCGACGATCGGCCAGTGAAAGCCCGTGAACACCGCGCTCTCGTCGGCGAACTCCCGGGCGGCGGTGTACAGCAACTGCTCGCGCCGGGTCGGGTCGACGTCGCTCATACGCCCACCTCCGCAAAGCCCTCCGCGGCGAGCAGCTCGCGGTACTCCGCGCGGTCGGCGACGCCGTAGACCCACTTGTCCATGAACGCCTCGAAGTCTGCGCGGCTCCCGGTCTCCGCGCCGTAGTGTGCGAGGTACGCGACGTCGCGGCCGTACTCGCCGTGGACGCCCGTCGGGTGCGAGCCGCCCGGCGACTCGACGACGTGGTCGACCATGAACCCCGGGATGATGGTGTGTTCGGGGCCGTCCTGGATCTCGGCGGACGGGACGATCTTCTCGGCGGTGACCACCAGCGTGTCGGCGGCCATGGCGGCGTACTTCATCTCGGCGCGTGCACCGGTGAGCTGGGCGTTGCCCCGCTCGTCGGCCCGACGTACGTGGACGACGCTGACGTCCGGATTGAGCGGCCGCATCACGTAGTGTTCCTCGCCGTCGACCGTGACGGGGGTGAACTTCTCGGGGAACTGCTGGTGTTCGAACTGGCCGGTGCCCTCGACGGGGCCGGCCGGGACGAACGGCAGGCGCCGGGCGCCGGCGAACAACCGCAGGACGAGGTTCCCGAGCCCGTACTCCTCGACGGTCAGCGGGCGGGGGACGTCGTCCTCGGCGGCGCGGCGGAAGGCGCTCGTCGGCGTCGGGCCGACGGCGTTCCAGCAGTGGGCGATCGTCGCGTCCGCGACGCAGCCCGCGCCGATCAACTGATCGAGCAGGACGTCGCCCGACGAGCGGACGACGTGCAGATCGGTGACGCCGCGGCGGATCAACTCGTGGGTCGCGGAGAACGGCTGCGCGAAGCCGAAGCCGCCGACGTACACTTCGTCGCCGTCGCTGACGGCGCTCACCGCCTGCTCCATCGACGAGACAACCATTACACGGTTCGACAGGACATCGAATATTGATTGTTACGGGGGCGGAAAGCGCCCCGGGTGGCTGGCTTTTGCCCACCGGTCGCGCGGACGCGCGACACCGAAAGGAGTAGGTGGGTGAGGCTCCCAGGCGTGGTATGGTACTCCAGCCCGACGCTGACGAGGTCGACCGGTTGATTCTCAAGGCGCTGGCGAAGGGTCCGCGCACGCCCTACGCGGACATCGCCGAGGAGCTGGCCGACCGCGGCCACGAGATGTCCAGCGAAGGCGTGCGCCACCGCGTCACGAAGCTGCTCGACCGCACGTCGATTTTCTTCCTGCTCGAGCCCGAGGAACACGACTGGGAGATCGTCCGCCTGGCGGTCTCGGTCTCGGACGCCGACGGCGCCAAAGAGCGCGCTATGGACCAGCTCTCGGAGATGCCCTTCTGGTTGGTGACCCGCGGTGTCGGCTCCTACGACGTCTACGCCGTCGCGACCGCCGCCGACAACGCCGAGGTCGACCGCCTGCTCACCGCCGTCGAGGAGCTCGACGACGTCGTCGACGTAGAGCACTCCATCGAGACGAGCCGCACCACCAACGTCGACGACTACCTCTCGGCCGGCCGGCGCGAGTGACCGCCGGGCGGAGTGCCCGCGGCGCCCTCAGTAGGACTTGGGCAGGTTCAGGACGTGTTCGGCGAGGAAGTTCTTGATCAGCTCGTTCGAGACCGGGGCGAGGACGTTGATCATCGCCTCGCGCCAGTAGCGCTCGACGTCGTACTCCGCGGCGTAGCCCATGCCACCGTGGACGCGGACCGCACGCTCGCAGGCGTCCAACGCGTCTTCGCTGGCGCGCAGCTTCGCGGCGTTGGCCGCCGCGCCCGCCGGTTCCCCCTCGTCGTACAGCCAGGCCGCCCGCCGGACGCCCAGTTCGGCCAGCTCCAGGCGGCTCCAGACGTCTGCCAGCGGGTGCTGGATGCCCTGGTAGGAACCGATCGGCGCGTCGAAGACCACCCGCTCGCGGGCGTAGCCCGCCGCCTTCTCGATGGCCGCCTGTCCGAGCCCGACGGCGTTGGCCGCGAGGCTGATCCGCTCGGCGTTGGCGAACGACAGGAGGTACCGGAACCCCGCGCCTTCCTCGCCGATGCGGTCGGCGGCGGGGATGGCGAAGCCGTCGAAGAAGACCTCGTTGGAGTCGGCGGCGCCGCGGCCGGCCTTGGGGATCTCGCGGACGTCGACGCCGTCGGCGTCGGCACCGAACTCGGTGAAAAACAGCGACAGCCCGGCGTAGCGGTCGTCGGGCTCGGGCTCGCCGGTCCGGGCCAGCAGCATGATCACGTCGGCCTCCTGGGCCTTCGAGGTCCAGATCTTCTGGCCGTCGACGACGTACTCCTCGCCCTCGCGCGTGGCCGTCGTCTCGATCTGTGACGTGTCGAGGCCGGCGTTCGGTTCGGTCACGCCGGTACAGACCTGGACGTCGCCGGCGGCGACCCGCGGGAGGTACCGCTGCTTGTGGTCGTCGGCGCCGAACTCGACCAGCGGCGCGACGCTGAAGACGTGGTGGGAGGTCACGGAGGTGCCGGCCATCGCCGCGCCCGAGCGGGCGATCTCCTGCTGGACGAGGGCGGCCTCCTGGACGCCGTAGCCCTCGCCGCCGTACTCCTGTGGGATGGTGATGCCGCACCAGCCGTCGGCGGCGAACGCCTCGAAGAACTCCGCGGGGAATTCGTGGTCGCGGTCCTTCCGGCGCCAGTACTCGTCGCCGAAGTCGGCACAGAGCCGGCGGACCTGCTCGCGGATGAGTCGCTGTTCGTCGCTCAGTTCGAAGTCCATGTCCGCGAGAGGGCGAGCCGGCCCATAGTCTTTGTCCGGGCGGCCGTCGAAACCTTTGCCCGGACCGCGGGGTATATTCCACCGACGACCGATTATCGAGTCAATGAGCGAACACGGCTGTAAAGTCTGTCGAGTACTCGCCGAGCGCGACATGGAGCGCTACGAGGACCGCCTCGTCGAGCAGTGGCGCGCCGAGGACCCCCAGCGCAAGGGGTATCGCCAGCTGGCCACCTGGCTCAACACCCTGATGCTGCGCCGGGAGATGGACCGGGCCGGCCTCTCGACGCTCGGCGACGAGCCCGACTCCAAGTACGAGCGCCTGACGGGCGACGACGAGACCGTCGCGGCCGGCGTCCGCACCGACCTCCGCAACCAGGGCATCGACGTCGAGCGCCTGGAGGCCGACTTCGTCTCCTACGGCGTCGTCCGCACCCACCTCCGGGAGTGCCTCGGCGTCGAGCGCGAGGTCGAGCCCGCCGAGTGGGAGGCCGATGCCATCGAGTTCGCCCACGAGCGCGCGACCGAGCGCCTGGACGAGGCCGTCCGGTCGCTGGTCAACAAAGACGAGCTGACGGCCTGCGGCGACGTGACCGTCCACGTCAGCTTCGAGGTCGAGTGCGAGGGCTGTCACTCACGAGTGCCCGTCGAGCGCGCGCTCCGTCGGGGTTATATAGCCAGCGATGGCAACGATCTAACCAATGAGTGACGTCATGTTGTCAGCCACGAACGTCGGGGGGATCTCCGAGGAGACCGTCGAGCTCTCGGCCGGGGCGACCCTCGTCGTCGGGACGAACGCCTCGAACAAGACCTCGCTGCTCAAGAGCGTCCAGTTCGCGCTGGGCGCCCGCGAGGTGCCGATCCGCAGCGGCGCCGACGAGGCACGGATACGCCTGGAGTACGGCGACCGGGCCGTCGAACGCACGGCCCGTCGCAACGGAACCGGCGTCGAGATCGCCGGCGAGGGCTGGGTGAGCGACCCGGACGAGCGACGCCTCGTCGAGCGGTTCGCCTGCCTGCTTGGCACCAACCCGCTGCGCAGTGCCGTCACGCGCGGCGGCGACGTCGAGTCGCTGCTCAAAGCGCCGATGGACATCGACGCGCTGGCCGACGAGCGCGCCGCGAAGCTCGAGGAAAAGCGGACGCTCCGGGCCGAGGTCGAGGACCTGGCCGACGTCGAACAGCGCCTGTCGGCGCGTCGCGAGGAGCTGGCCGACACTCGCGACCGCATCGACGAGCTCGAGGGTCGCCTCGAGACGCTGTACGACCGCCAGAACGAGGACGAGGGGGCCGACGAGCAGCTGCAGTCGCTGCGCGAGGAGCGAACCGCCCTCCGGAGCGAGCGCGACCGCTACCGCGAGCAGATCGAAGAGCTCGGGGCCACCATCGACCGGCTGTCCGAGCGCCGCGACGAGCTCGAAGACGAGCTCGCGGACGTCCGCGAAGTCGCCGCGGGGACCGACGTCGACGACCTGAAGCAGCGCCGCGAGGCCGTCCGCGAGGAGCTGGCGGAGATCACCGACCGCGTGGACGTCCTCCAGTCCGTGCTGACGGCCAACCGCGAGATGTTCGACTCGGAGTACACCGGCGCGCTCGGGTACGATCCCGGCCTGACCGGCGACGAGTTCACCTGCTGGGCCTGCGGCCAGCAGGCCGACCGCGAGGCCTTCGCCGACACCGTCGAGGACCTCCGCGAGCTCGTCGAGCGCGACAAGGAGCGCCGCCGCGAGCGCGAGCCCGAGCTCGAGCGCCTCGAGGACCGGATCGAGGCCGCCACCGAGGCCCGGCGCCGGGTCCGCGAGCTGGAGGCCGAGCGCGACGACGTCGAGCAGCGCCGCCAGGAGTCCCGGGACTCCCGGGAACAGAAGCGCGAAGAGCTCGAGCGCCTCGAGGGAGAACTGGCCGACCTCGACGAGCGGATTGAAGCCCGCCGCGACGAGCAGACCGCCGCCCAGTCAGACGTCGCCGACGAGATCGAGGAGGCCCGCGTCGAGCTGCGGACCAGTCGCCGCGAGGCCGAACGCCTCGAGGAGACCGTCGCGGACCTGGAGGCCGACCGCGAGGCGCGCGAGCGCAAACGCGAGGAGATCGCCGGACTGACCGAGGAGATCCAGTCGCTGACCGACCGGATCGAGAACCTCGAGGACGACCTCCGGGCGACGTTCAACGACGCGATGGACGACCTGCTGGAGGCCCTCCGGTTCGAGCGCATCGACCGGGTGCGCCTGAACGGGGACTTCGAGGTCGTCATCGCCCGCGAGGTCGACGGCGTCGTCCGCGAGGACAGCGTCGATCACCTCGCAGAGAGCGAGCGCGAGATCATCGGCCTCGTGCTCGGGCTGGCCGGGTTCGTCGCCTACGACGTCGACGAGATCTCGCCCGTCCTCCTGCTCGACTCGCTGGGCGCGTTCGACGCCGCGCGCACCGAGCGCCTCGTCGAGTACTTCGCCGACGAGACCGACGTGCTGCTGGCAGCGGTCCACCCCGAGGCCGCCGCCGATCTCCCCTACGACGCCGTCGAGATGGCCTGACGACGAGCCCATCCCCTCCTGCACCGGCCCCCTCCTGGCCGGCAGCCCGCCCACAGCGAGCGCCGCGACGCGCTGTCGGCGCCGGCGGCCCCCGAGACGCGACGGCGCTGCCGTCGATATCGCGACGCGCCGCCTCGACGAGCGGCGGCGAGGAAAACGTATCTATTTTCGTTCATACCTGTGTTTCTGGTAGGTTTGCGATCGGCCGTCGGTCGCCCGGGCGGGGGTCGAACGGCCGAGCGCGGCGGGGCGGTGACGTGTCGGTCCGTCGAGGGCCGCCGGCCGGTATTTCCGGGCGGACGTGGAAGCGGCGGGCGATGCCATCGCGACGACTGCACCCGCTCCGATCGGCGATCGCAGCGCTCCGACTGCTCGCGCTCGGTCGCCTGCGACAGCCGCGTCGGCGCGTCGGGACGCGACTGACCAGCGAGAACGGCCAGCGCTTCGTCGTCTACCGCGAGACGACGGTGACGCCGCTGGCCGACGGGGCCACCGACCCCGGCGCGGTCCTGATCTTCGAGTTCCACCTCCGGTTCATGCCCGAGCCGGTCGCCCCCTACGCCGTCCGCGCGTTCGAGCCGCTGTCGGTCCTGACCACGCCATTCTTCGTCGGCCTGCCGGGCTTCCGGACGAAGCTGTGGTGTTTCGACCACGACACCGGCGACTACGCGGGCGGCTACGAGTGGGCCAGCGCGGCCGACGCCGAGCGGTACGCCCGGGCGCTGACCCGACTCATGCGGGCGCTGTCGGTCCCCGGCTCGGTGTCCGCCGTGATCCACTCCGACACGGACCTCGACGAGTACGTCGCCGAGCGGACCGTGATCGAGTCGGGCAGCGCGGACGCGCCCGCGGCCACCGACGCGACCGGGAGCGCCTGACGGCGACGCCGACTGCGGAGGCCGGGTCGATCCGGAATTCCGGAACGGGCCCGGTCACGCCCAAGTCACGGCGGGCCCTCGGGTCGGATATGTCGACCTACTGGACGACGATCCGACTGACGCGGGCGGGCGACACCTGGACGGCCACCCAGCGCGGCGTCGACGTCACCGGCACGGGCGAGACCGCACAGCGGGCCGCGGCCGATTACTGCGAGCGGCTCGCCCGGCGCCACGAGAGCGCGGACGACGCGGGTGACGCCGAATCGGCCGAGGCCGCGCCCGAGGAGACGGAGTCGACGGCGGCGGACTGAGCCCGCGGCGCCCTCAGTCCTGCTCGCGTGCGGCCGCGACGTGGTCGCGCGCCTCTTCGCGGGTCATGCCCCGCACGCCGCAGGAACACGCCAGGTGCTCGGGGTCGGCCAGCTCGTTTACCTGTCGCTCGCGGACCCGTTCGAGCGCCCCGGCGTCGGCGTCGTAGTCGTAGTACACTCGGTAGCTCACCTGGGCGACGCCCTCAATCCGGTGGTCGGCCTCGGGGGTCGGGGTTCGCGATGGCGTCGGCGTATTCCCCCTGGAGTTTCGCCTTCCACTGTTCGAGGACGTCGTCGGAGTCGCCCGCGTCGGTCATGCCCGAGCGCTGGCGCCCGGCGCGTAAAAAGGGCAGTGGCCGCCGGCGGCGCGACCGGAGTCGTCGAGGCCGACGGCGATAAACGTATTAGATGTCACGCACATCCGCACAATACACAGATAGCTAATGTGATTGTCCGCGCCCGGGACGCCCCGCCCGGGGCGTAGCTTCAAGGGAGCGGCGGCCCCAGTCCGGGCCATGCCAGACCTCACAGAAGACGTGATCATGATGACGGGCGCCAGCCGAGGGCTCGGTCGATCGATGGCCGAGCGCTTCGGTGCCGAGGGCGCCCGCGTGGTCCTGACCGCCCGCGACGAGGAGCGCCTCGAGACCGTCGCCGCGAACCTGCCGACCGAGTCGCTGGTGGCGCCGGCCGACGTCCGCGACGCCGACGCCGTCGAGAGTGTGATCGACCGGACGATCGAGCGATTCGGCCGGATCGACGCGCTGGTCAACAACGCGGGCGTGAGCCTGCTGGGCATGACCGATTCCCGACGTGAACTCGTCGACGTCAGCGAAGACCAGTGGGATACGGTCCTCGAGGTCAACCTCAAGGGCGTCTTCCTGTTTACCCGCGCCGCGCTCGGGCACATGTACGAGCAGGACGGCGGGGCCGTGATCAACGTCTCCTCCGGGCTCGGACGGACGGCCGTGGCCGGCGCCGGCCCGTACGTCAGCTCCAAGTGGGGCCTGGAGGGGCTGACGCGGGTGATCGCCCTCGAGGGCGAGGACCGTGGGGTCACAGCCAACGCCGTCTCGCCGGGCGGGCGCGTCAACACGGACATCTGGGCGCACCTGCCGGCCGACGAGCGCGAGTCGATCCTCCAGCCCGACGTCATGGACGACGCGGCCGTCCTGCTGGCCGCCCAGGGCCCCGACGGCGTGACCGGCGAGTCGCTGACCGCCGCCGAGTGGGAGGATCGGCTCGGCCCGTCCTCGAGCGACCAGACGTGAGTCGTAAATAATTGAGAATATAATTTATCACGTTTCCGATGGATAAACGGAAAACTAATTTTTAGTTTATATCGAGTACGCCGCCGATAGCGCCCCTACCCACATACGATTCGGCTATTGGAGAGTGAATGAAATGGCCGATGTATTGGGATGAATTCTGACACGTTCGTGATCAACGCCTCTATAAGTAACAACATTTGGCACTGTCTAGTTTAGCACCTCCTCGGCTGGCGTTCTTCCATCGAGCGATTGATGCGGTCTCTGATGGTTGTAGTAATGTACGAACTGTTCAAGCCATTCTCGTGCGCTCGACCGACTGCCGACCCACGAGTTATGGAAACGGTCGATGCGCATTTTGAGGGTGTGGAACCACTTTTCGATGAGGTTCCGGTCGGTATAGTCCACCCGACCGTTCAACCCTAATCGAGCGAGGGCAGTCCGGTAGCCGAACTGATCGACGAGAAACAC
>JBDGSW010000066.1:0-11942 GCA_042217345.1 Haloarculaceae archaeon | reverse complement strand
CCATCGCCGTCGCCGTGCCGTGCTGGCCGGCGCCGGTCTCGGCGATCAGGCGCTCTTTGCCGGCCTTCTTCGCGAGCAGCGCCTGCCCGACAGCGTTGTTGATCTTGTGTGCGCCGCCGTGGAGCAGGTCCTCGCGCTTGAGGTAGATCTCGGCGCCGTACTCCGCCGAGAGCGACGCGGCGTGGTACAGCGGTGTCGGCCGGCCGGCGTAGTGTTCGAGGATCGAGCGGAACTCCGCCTGGAACTCCTCGGTCGGGACGATCTCCTCGAAGGCGCCGGCCAGCTGCTCGAGCGGTTCGAGCATCGGCTCGGGGACGTGTCGCCCGCCGAACTCGCCGAACTCGCCGCCCTGGCTCCGGTCTCCGGTATCGTCTGGCATGCCAGAGCAGTCTCCGGACGCGTACAAATGCGTGTCGGAGACTGACGCCGCGGTTCGGCGCGCCGGGGCTGCACAACGCTTACGGTCGTGACTGCCCCACTGAGAGCGTGGACGAAGTCGAGGTCAGCACCGTCGTGTACGCCGCCCCCGAGGAGGTCTACGAGTTCCTGATGGACTTCCCGAACTACGCCAGCTACTCCGAGCACCTCACGGACGTCCGCCGCGACGGCGACGGCGGCCCGGGGACGACCTACGACATCACCGTCTCGTGGTGGAAGCTCTCCCACACCGTCCGCTCGCAGGTGACCGACGTCGATCCGCCCAGGCGCAGCGACTGGCGGCTCGTCCGCGACCTCGACGCTCAGGGCTACTGGGGGATCGAACCCGTGCCCGAGGCGGCGCCCGCCGACGCCGAGACCGCGACGCGCGTGCGCCTGCGCATGAACTTCCGCCCCGATTCCGCGAACACGTCGGCGCTGAACCTGCCGCGGTTCGTGCCGCTCGGGGCGGTCGTCGAGCGGGCCAAACCTGTCATTCAGCGCGAGGCCGAGAAGATCGTCGAGCGCCTCGTCGCGGACCTGGAGGGCGAGCCCCGGCCGGTCGAGATCGAAGTGCACGCGCGGCCGGACTCGGTGTGACGGCGCGGACGCTTTGTGACGGCGACGGCGCCTATTCGGGCGTCTCGTAGTCGCCGCCGTACTTGAGGAAGAAGTACGCCAGCCCGAGCGTCGCGCCCATGACCGTCGTGGTCGCGATGCCGACGGCCTTGGCGCTACCCGGCAGCGTGGGGCCGCCGCCTCCGCCGCCGCCACCGCCGCCGGTGCTGACGGTCTTGTAGTCGGTGCCGACCACGACGGCGCCTTTCATCCCGAGGGACTTGTGCGGCTCGCAGAAGTACTTGTAGATGCCGTCTTTCTCGAACGTGTGCTTGAAGTTGACCCCGGCCTCGGCGGTCGGCGAGCCAGAGCTGAACTCGCCCGCCTGGTCGACGACGTTGTGGCCGCCGCCTTTGCCGGTCCACTTGAACTCGACGGTCGCGCCGTTGTCGACGTGGACGGCCGCGGGGCTGAAGGCGAAGTTGCCGCCATTGCCGGAGGCGCCCACCTCGACGGTGACGGTCTTGCTGCCGGTCTTGTCGGTCACCGAACCGTCGTAGTCGCTGACGCCGTCGAGCCAGCCGCCGAGGTCCGGTTTGCCGCCACCGCCGCCGCCACCGCCGCTCTCGCCGCCGCTCGTGGCGTTGCCCCCGCCGCTCGTTGCGTTGCCGCCGGCGGTGGCGTTCCCGGCCGTGGCGTTGCCGGCCGCCGTGCCGTTCTCCTGGGCGGCCGCCGCGCCCGTCGTCGCCGCGAGGGCGGCCCCGCCCGTGGCCGTCCGCAGGAATCCCCGGCGCGAGACGCCCGCGTCATGGTCAGACATACCTCGCCTTTGGGAAGGGGCCATAGTGAATATGTTGGTTCCGGCCCTCGATTCCGGCGGCCCTGGCGAGTCCGGTGTGGAGCGGGCGATCCGATGGTCATTTCACGGCGCGCGTCGAGCCTAGTGTATGAGCGAAGGAACCGGCGTGAGCGACCAGTACCGGATGGCGAGCCCCTGGCCGATGTTCGTCGCGCTGGGGCTGGCGATCGCCGAGGTCGGCATCTTCATCGGGCTGTTCTCCGTCGCCGTCGGCGGACAGCTGCTGTTCGCCGGCAGCGTCGCGGGCATCCTCAAGGAGTCGGGGTACGTCGACGAGCTGTGGACCACGCTGCTGGGCTTCGGCGTCTTCCTGGCCGTGGCCGGCGCCGCCCTGTTCGCCTCCCAGGTGACGCTCGACGCGAGCGTCGTCCTCAACGTCATCCAGCACCCCGGCGGCTACGGCCGGGTCGTCCCGCGCGCGCTCGCGATCGCCCTCGCCGGACTGATCCTCCTGGCGGTCGGCGTCACCGGACGGACGCTCGAGGACTCCGGCGCCCAGGTCTGAGCGGCCGGGCGCGACCGCGGCCGAATCCGACAACCTATTGAGGGTCGTCGTAGAACGGGCGGACATGTCACCGAGCGTCTTCGACCGCGATACGATGCTGGACCTGACGGTCAACGTGATCCCGCTGGTCATCATGGCGTTTTTCGTCGCGGCGTTCGTGTTCGTCAACCCCTTCTCGGACGGCAACAACCTCATCCGCGCGATCCAGTTCGGCATCGTCGTCGTGACCTTCGGACTGCTTTCGATCCTCACCTACTACGCCGCCAAGGCCATCGAGGGCGGCGAAAGCGGCGACCACGCCGAGCCCCCGGTCGACGAGGAACGCGCGGCCTGAACGGCCGGCCCGCAGCGACCCGATTCTCGCCGGCCACCGATCGTCGCGAGCGCCGGCCTCGTCTAGGGGCCGGGCGCCACACCCCCGATTGAGCCACACTTCTGGCGGGGTCCACCGCGACGGCGTCGATTCGCCGGGCCAGCGGTGCCGAACCGGCCGCCTTCAGGCGAACGAACACGTTCGTGCCGGGAGTGAAAGGGAACCTTTCTTTAGCCCCCAGGTCCAAGGTTCGCGTATCCATGGCTGGAGAACAGCTCGCGCTGACGGTGCTGATGGGGGCGTTCCTCATCGGCGTCGTCGCGCTGCTGACGCGGATCGAAGACTGGCGCTCGTACACGAGCCTCGCGGGCGGGGGCTCGGGCTACGCCGCCGGACAGACGCACGCCGAGAAACCCGGCGGGATCGTCCGGTGGCTGACGACCGTCGACCACAAGGACATCGGGATTCTGTACGGCACCTACGGCGTCCTCACGTTCGCCGTGGGGGGCCTGATGGCGATGGCGATCCGGCTGCAGCTCGTCACGCCCGACGGCGCCATCGTCAGCAACGGCCTGTACAACGGCTTCCTGACGAGTCACGGCATCACGATGCTGTTCCTGTTCGGGACGCCGGTGCTCGCCGGCTTCGCGAACTACATGGTGCCGCTGCTGGTCGGCGCCGACGACATGGCGTTCCCGCGGCTGAACGCCATCGCCTTCTGGCTGTTGCCCCCGGCGGCCCTGCTGATCTGGGCGGGCTTTTTCCTGCCCGGCCTCGTGCCGTCCCAGACCTCCTGGACGATGTACACGCCGCTGTCGTCGTGTGGTGCCGCCCAGGCCGCGGCCGGCGCGAGCTGTCAGGCCCAGTCCTCGCCGAGCGTGGACATGATGCTGCTCGGCCTGCACCTCTCGGGGATCGCGACGGTGATGGGCGCGATCAACTTCATCACGACCATCGTCGGCGAGCGCAGTGAGGACGTCTCCTGGGCCGACCTGGACATCTTCTCGTGGACGATGCTCACCCAGTCGGGCATCATCATCTTCGCCTTCCCGCTGCTGGGCAGTGCGCTGATCATGCTGCTGGTCGAGCGCAATTTCGGCGCCACCTTCTTCGCGACCCAGGGCGGCGGCCCGATGCTCTGGCAGCACCTGTTCTGGTTCTTCGGCCACCCCGAGGTCTACATCCTCGTCTTGCCGCCGATGGGGCTGGTGAGTTACATCCTGCCGAAGTTCGCGGGTCGGAAGCTGTTCGGGTTCAAGTTTGTCGTCTACTCGACGCTGGCGATCGGCGTCCTCAGCTTCGGCGTCTGGGCCCACCACATGTTCACCACCGGGATGGACCCGCGCCTGGCCGCGTCGTTCATGGCGGTGTCGTTGGCGATCGCGGTGCCCAGCGCGGTCAAGACGTTCAACTGGATCACGACCATGTGGAACGGCAACATCCGGTTGACCGCGCCGATGCTGTTCTGTATCGGCTTCGTCTCGAACTTCATCATCGGCGGGGTCACCGGCGTCTTCCTCGCTGCGGTCCCGGTCGATTACCTGTTCCAGGACACCTACTACGTGGTGGGCCACTTCCACTACATCATCATGGGCGCGATCGGCTTCGCGGTGTTCGCCGGCATCTACTACTGGTTCCCCATCTACTCGGGGCGGATGTACCAGCGCACGCTCGCGAAGTGGCACTTCTGGCTGTCGATGATCGGCACCAACGTCACCTTCGGGGCGATGCTCATCCTGGGCTACCTGGGCATGCCCCGCCGCTACGCCACCTACCAGTTCGATCCGAACATCGCGCCGCTGGCGCAGATCCACACCTGGCACGTCGTCGCCTCGGTCGGCGCGGTCATCCTGCTGATCGGCCAGCTGATCTTCGTCTGGAACATCGTCCAGTCGTGGGTCGAGGGGCCGATCGTCGACCGCGACCCGTGGGACCTCGAGGAGGACACCCCCGAACTCTACGGCAACGAGTTCGTGTGGCACGCCCAGCAGGTCGAGTCCGCGCTGCCCGACGGCGGCGAGGACCAGCCCAGCGACGACTGACCGACTCGGTTTTTTCCGTGCGTCCGTTCGTCCCGTCACCCGCCCAGCGACCGGGTCAGCCAGGCGGGACATGGAAAGCGATTTAGCCGGCCTGCAGCTACCGTGAGCCAATGACTCTGTCCGATGGGGACCGCGAGCTCGTGGTCGCCGAGCTCGACCGCGAGCCGACCGCGGCCGAGGCCGCGCTCTTCGAGAACCTCTGGAGCGAGCACTGCGCGTACCGCTCCTCGCGCCCGCTGCTCTCGGCGTTCGACTCCGAGGGCGAGCAGGTCGTCGTCGGCCCCGGCGACGACGCCGCGGTCGTCGCCCTGCCGACCGACGACGGCGACACCTACGTCACGATGGGCATCGAGTCCCACAACCACCCCTCCTACGTCGACCCGTTCGACGGCGCGGCCACGGGCGTCGGCGGCATCGTCCGCGACACGCTGTCGATGGGCGCCTACCCCATCGCGCTGGCGGACTCGCTGTACTTCGGCGACTTCGACCGCGAGCACTCCCGGTACCTCTTCGAGGGCGTCGTCGAGGGCATCAGCCACTACGGCAACTGCATCGGCGTCCCCACCGTCGCCGGCAGCGTCGCCTTCCACGACGACTACGAAGGCAATCCCCTCGTGAACGTCGCCTGCGTCGGTCTCCTGGAGGCCGATCGGCTTGTCACCGCCGAGGCCCAGGAGCCAGGCAACAAGCTCGTCCTCGTCGGCAACGCCACCGGCCGCGACGGCCTCGGCGGTGCGTCCTTCGCCAGCGAGGACCTCGGCGAGGACGCCGAAACCGAGGATCGCCCGGCCGTCCAGGTCGGCGACCCCTACACCGAGAAGCTGCTGATCGAGGCCAACGAGGAGCTGCTCGACGCCGGCCTGATCCAGTCCGCGCGCGACCTCGGCGCTGCGGGTCTGGGCGGCGCCTCCAGCGAGATGGTCGCGAAGGGCGGGCTCGGCGCCGAGATCGAACTCGAGCGGGTCCACCAGCGTGAGCCGAACATGAACGCCCTGGAGATCCTGCTGGCCGAGTCCCAGGAGCGCATGTGCTACGAGGTCGAACCCGACGACGTCGCGGCGGTCGAGTCGATCGCCGAGCGCTACGACCTGGGCTGTTCGGTCATCGGCGAGGTGACCGACGGCAACTACGTCTGTACCTTCGAGGGCGAGACGGTGGTCGACGTCGACGCGTACTTCCTCGGCGAGGGCGCGCCGATGAACGACCTGGACTCGGTCGACGTCGAACAGCCAGAGCGGGACCTCCCCGAGGTCGACCTCGAGACGGCGTTCGATCGCGTCGTCGGCAGTCCGAACGCGGCCTCCAAGCGCTGGGTCTACCGCCAGTACGACCACGAGGTCCAGGTGCGGACGGCGACGCCGCCGGGCGACGACGCGGCGATCCTGGCCGTCCGCGACGCCGAACTCGGCCTCGCGATCTCCTCGGGTGCGGAGCCCAACTGGACGGACGTGGCGCCGTACGAGGGCGCGCGCGCGGTCGCGCTGGAGAACGCCACCAACGTCGCCGCCAAGGGCGCCCGTCCGCTGGCCGCGGTCGACTGCCTGAACGGCGGCAACCCGGAGAAACCCGATGTCTACGGCGCGTTCCGGGGGATCGTCGACGGACTGGCCGACGCCTGCAGCGACCTCGACGTCCCGGTCGTCGGTGGCAACGTCTCGCTGTACAACGATTCGACCGCGGGGCCGATATCGCCGACGCCCACGCTCGCGCTCGTCGGGACGAAGGAGGGTTACGACGCCCCGCCCGCCGCCCTCGCCGGCGAGGGCGATCTCCTCGTAGTGAACGACCTGCCGCTGGCCGGCGAGGCCGACGGGCGCCTGGGCGGTTCGGAGTACCTTGCGCGCTTCGACGGTAGCGACCGCTTCCCGGCTCTCCCGGACGAGCCCAAGTCCTTCGTCGACGCACTGGCGACCGTCGCCAACGACGAGGACACGCTGGCGGTCCACGACGCCAGCCACGGCGGCCTCGCCGTCACGCTGGCCGAGCTGGTCACCGAGGCGGCCGGCGCCGCGGTCGACCTCGACGCGGACGCCGACGCTCGCGAACTCCTGTTCCACGAACAACCGGGGCGAGTCGTGATCGAGACGACCGACCCCGCGGTCGTCCACACGGCGTTCAACGGCGTCGCGCCCGTGACGGCCGTGGGGCACGCCGACGACTCGGGGACGCTGGACCTGACGGTCGGCGACGACTCGCTGACCTACGACGCCGAGACGATCGCCGAGTTGCGGTCAGTCCTCGAACTGGAACTGGACTGAATCCGGTCACCGGAGTCGGCGCGGTTGCCGGCCCGCGGCTCCTCAGAGCGCCGACAAAAGGAGCTGGAATCCCTTGGGAAGCAGGATGCTGACCAGCAGCTGCGACCAGATGCTAAAGGTTGCCGGGTACTCGCTGGTTCCGCTGACGGTCTCGATGCGCTGTCGCAAATCGTCGACGAGCTCCCGTTTGTCCGCCGCAACGGTGTAGGTCGTGACGTCCCACGGGTTGTCGATAGCCTCCCTGAGTGCCGCGTTGAGTCGCTGGAGCTCCTGGCGTTTCTCCCGGTGCATGAACCGGTGTAAGACGAACACGGCGAACGCGACAGTGGCGACGGTCCCGAGCCAGATCGCCGTGAACACGACGCTCGTCGTCGCGGTCGGCCCCCAGCTCTCCGCGGAGAGGACGGGCCCGTACACGACGAGTGCGAACCCGACCAGCGCGACGCCCATGTAGTAATAGGCGTGTTTGACCAGCTCACCCAGGGGTCGGAGGCCGCCGAGGCCCTCCGGATCGAGGAAATCGATGCCGACTGAGGATCGGTACAGCCGCCAGGGCGCGATGAACTCGATGGCGACGTACACGACGACGAACTGCACGGCCAGCGCGGACCAGAGCGGATTGAGCAGCGCCCACCCGACCACTCCGGTCGGTCCGGCCTCCCGGTAGATCGCACCGAACCCGCCGAGCGCCCAGACGCGGGCGAAGTTCTGCACGAGCGCGAGCACGAACAGCGCCCAGGGTAGCCACTGGGGCACGATATCAACGAGCAGCTCTGGCTCGTCGGCTCGCTCCCGCAGTCGCATCTCCCTGGTGACCCGGTCGTACCGCCGCCGGAGCGACCGTGCACCGAAGACGCCAGCGACGAGGAAGATCGGTTGGAGAACGAAAAACGGATTTCGGATGTAGACGACCGGCGCGCCGATGTGGTACGCGTAGGCGTTGACGACGGGAACGAGTGTGCCGACCATCAGAACGGCAAACAGCGATCCGGGCTTGCTCTCGACGGGGAGCCGCGCCGCGAGCCAGCCAAAGCCCAGCCGACGCGTCAGGCCGTCGAGCCAGAGGTCGTCGTTGAACGGTTCGACGAGCGATCGATGCTCCGCGGTCTCGTCCAGCCACGCCGAGAGCCCCGTTTCGGGACTGTCCGCCGCGGCTTGCCTGTCGGTCATATCGCCGTCCTGTCGGAGACAGTACAAAATAGTGTGGGGTACTTGTCACCCCTCGCGGATAGGCCCCTCCCGATCTCGACGGTTCGTTCGCTCGTCGGCTGATGCGCCGGCCTGCGAGCGGGGTCGGTGCCGCCTCGCTCACACCGCGAACGCGATGCCGAACGTGAGCGCCAACCCGACGAGGAGCACGACGACGCCGAAGCCGACCTGGCCCATCGTGTAGGGGCTCTGCGGGGCGGTCGAGCGCAGCGGCGGCTGCTTCGGCGGGACGTTCGGGCTCGTCGGGTCGTACTCGTCTGGGATCTCCGCGTCCGCGTCGGCGGCATCCTCGTCCTCGGACATGGGCGAGCGGTTCGCCCGCCCGGTACTTCGAGTTGTCGGCTCGCCCGGGGGAACGAAACGGTGAAACCCGCGCCGGCGAAACCACCAGCCAGTAGATGCTCACGAAGCGTATCATCCCGTGCATCGACGTCGCCCTCGACGACGACGGCGACGCCGCGGTGTACACGGGGGTCAACTTCGAGGACCTGGAGTACACCGGCGACCCCGTCGAGATGGCTCGCCGGTACAACGAGGCCGGCGCCGACGAGTTCGTCTTCCTCGACATCACCGCCTCCGCGGACGGCCGCGAGACCATGCTCGGCGTCGTCGAGGACGTCGCCGACGAGATCTTCATCCCCCTCACGGTCGGCGGCGGCATCCGCACCCGCGAGGACGTCAAGGAGACGCTACGCGCGGGCGCAGACAAGGTGTCGATCAACACGGGCGCCCTGGAGCGGCCCGAACTCGTCACCGAGGGCGCGCGCTCGTTCGGCAGCCAGTGCATCGTCATCAGCGTCGACGCCGAGCGGCGCTTCGACGAGCGCGGCGAGCACTACGTCCAGGTCGACGGCGAGTCCTGCTGGTTCGAGTGCACGGTCAAGGGCGGCCGCGAGGGCACCGGCGTCGACGTCGTCTCGTGGGCCGAGGAGGCCGAGGAGCGCGGCGCCGGCGAGCTGTTCGTCAACTCCATCGACGCCGACGGCACCAAGGAGGGCTACGACATTCCGCTGACGAAGGCCGTCTGCGACGCGGTGTCGACGCCGGTGATCGCCTCCTCGGGCGCGGGCGGCCCCGAGGACATGTACGAGGTGTTCACCGAGGCCGGCGCCGACGCCGCGCTGGCGGCCTCGATCTTCCACTTCGGGGAGTACACCATCGCGGAGGTCAAGGAGTACCTCGACGACCACGGGGTTCCGGTGCGACTGTAACGCGGAGACGCCATCTGTCCTGTTTGTCGACCGATAGCCTTTCACGCGGTCGGGCCCTCGGTTGCGCCAATGAAGTGGCGGTGTGCCTGGTGCGGGAAGCCCCACGAGGCCAACGACCCGCCCTGTGACAACTGCGGCCACGGGGAGTTCGAGAAGGCGGTGGTCCCGCTGGCGCCAGAGTCAGACGCCGACGACGGCGAGACGATCACCGCCTGGGTCTGTGCCGACTGCGGCCACGAGCACCCGAAGTTCACCCCGCCCTGCGACCGCTGCGGCGGCCAGGACCTCGAGCGCCGGGAGATCGTCTACGACGAAGAGGCGGTCGTCTCCGAGATGCTCGACGAGGAGCGCGGGCTCGGCGGCCCGTCCGCCGACGTGAGCTACCTCGAAGTCCTCGACGCGAAGCTGCTGTTCGGCTTCGTGGCCGTGGCGCTGCTGATCGCGGTCGTCGCGGCCGGGATGCTCGGCTACGTCGACGTACCCGGGATTCCCGGGCCGGCGGGGCCCGTCCCCGGGAATGCGACCGCGACGCACGGGCTGTCACTGTCCGGCGTGGAGGGGGCGTACGTCACCGAACTGAACGCGCGCCGGTCGGCGAACGGCTACGACAACCTCACGGTCGACTCGCGGGTGACTGACGCCGCGACCTACTACAACCAGCAGCGGGTGCGCGCGACCTACGGGGACGGCGACGCGCCGAAACCGAAGGCGGTCGGCGACCGACTCGGGGACGCCTGCACGCTCGGCAACCTCACGTACGTGAGTTACAGCGTCCGTCCGGGCGACGCGCAGTTCGACTCGGCGCACGACCTCGCGCGGACGCTGGTGGCCGCGCGGCTGCACAGCGACGGCGCGGGGCAGTTCGCCACGCCGCCGCACGGCCTCGTCGGCGTCGACGTCCACCAGGCGCCGGACGGGGCGATCAACGTGACGCAGTTCTCCTGCTGAGAGAGATCGCCGGACGGCGAGGCGACGAATCGGCGAGAAACAGTCGGGCGGGTGCGAGCCTCAGACCGCGGCGTCGTAGGCGGCGCGGAAGCCCTCGGCCTTTTCCATGACGCGCTCGGCGCCGGCCTCCAGCGCGTCCAGCGCGTCGACGTCGGCGTCGGTCTTGATCGTGAGGATCGGCTCGGTCTGGCCGCCCGACTGCTCGGGGTTCATGTCGTATGTGGCGGCGTCGACGCCCTCGGTCTCCAGTAGCGCGCCCTTGAGAACGTTCATGAACGTGTGGTCCTCGCCGGCGATCTCGATAGAGAGCTCCGTGTCGGTCTTCTCGATGACCCGCAGTTCCATACCTCTCCGTGCACACTTCGCGGCATTGAAGGTTACGAACTCCCGGGTCCGCTCGAACGGACGGCCGGCCCGACCCGTCGGTGCGGCGAGGCGTCATCGGCGCAAAGTATTAGGCCCGCGTGCATCTGGTGAGTGACAATGACGACACGCACGGTCGAGCAGGTCGACGACTGGGACGCCCGGCCCTTCTCCGGCGGGTACGCCGGCCTGCGAGACCTGTCTGACGAGCGCTTCTCCGGCATCGTCACGGCGGGACCCACGCGACTGTGCATGACCAAGGGGACGGTCGTCGGCGTGCTCGACGGCCGCATCGAGGACTTCGCGGAGGCGTCGGGCACTGCCCACGAGGCGCCCTCGCCCGCCCTCCCGCTGCTCGCGGTCATGCAGGACCGAACTGACGAAGTGCGCGCGCAGTACTACACCGAGGACACGCCCCTGGCGGATGTCGACGGGACCCTCCAGGACGGCAACTTCACCGGCTACGTCGAGCTCTCCGAGAACGTCCTCTCGGGCGACTACTACCTCGTCTACCACCAGGGCCGCCGGATGAGCGTCGCGTTCGTCGGCGCGAGCGGGCAGCTGCTCACCGACGACGAGGCCTTCGACACCGCCGCCGACGAGGTCGGCATCTACGAGGTCCGGCCCGTCGAGGTCGACGCGATCGAGGTCCCCGAACCCGCGGGCGGCGCCGCCGAATCCGCGGACGAGGCCACGGAGAGCGCCGGGGCGACCTCGTCGGTCGGCGGTTCCGAGGAGTCCACCGAGCCGGCCGCGGAGACGGAGTCCGCGGGAACGAGCGCCGGCGCGGCGATCGACGCGGCCACCGACGCGGCCGAATCCGACGAGCCCGACGACCCCGAGGAGCCAGCGGTCACCGACGTCGAGGCGCCGTCGGTGGCGGAGACGTCCTCGGACGTCGAGACGCCATCGGAGGTGGAGACGCCACCGGGAGCCGAGACGGCCGCGACCGACCGGGCCGCGGGCGGATCGGGGTCCGCGTCGGGTCGCGACCGCGGCGAGGGCGGTTCCGCGCGCGGCGACGGATCGGCGTCGGCCCGCGGGACCGGTGGCGAGTCGGGGGCCGCGCGCGTTCAAGCGACGGGCGGGCGAGCCGGCGGGGCCCGGGACTCGCGCGGCGGGTCGGCGACGGACGTCGGGGAACTGGAGACGCGGTCGATCCCGTCGCTGGACCCGGCGCGCTCGAGCGAGCCGAGGGGGGAGAGCCCCTCGGGGCCGGTGGTCGAGACGCCCTCGGAGGTCACGCCGGCGGAGAGCGC
>JBDGSW010000131.1:2227-12006 GCA_042217345.1 Haloarculaceae archaeon | reverse complement strand
GTGGTCAACTTGGCGATTCAATTGCATCGATTACGCCGGTTGGGAAGTACCGACCTTCGCGCACGCTGTCGCTGAGCCGACGGTCCGCGAGATGCTCCTGGGCGTCGTGCCACCGCTGGTCCTGGGCCTGGCTGTCATCCTGGTCGGCGTGGCGGTGATCAGCGGCCGGATCGCCGACGGCTACCAGCGTCGGCTGGTCCTCTGGCTGGCGCTGGGGATGCTCGGCGCCGCGACCGCCATGGCGATGGTCTTGGAGTACGAACTCCTGCACGGCGGCGTCATCATTCACGAGTTCCACGTGTTCACGAACACCGCGCTGGGCGGGGCGGCCGCGGATCTGCTCGTCGGCTTCTACGACGGTCGCCGGAGACAGACCGCCGCCGAACTGGTGACGACGAGTCAGATCCTCGACACCCTCCGGCAGATCAGCCAGCGCGTCCTCCGCGCGGAGAGCCGGGCGGCGCTGCGCAGCGACGTCTGCGAGACCGTCGCCGCCGCCGACCCGTACGTCTACGCGTGGTTCGGCGTCCTCGACGACGACGCCCGGCGCGTCGACCTGGCGACCGCCGCCGGCGATGGCCCCCGATTCCCCGAGGGCATCCCGCTCGACGACGACTCGGCCCGCGGGCCGACGGCGCGGGCCGTCGAGACGGGCTCGGTCCAGTGGGTCTCGGACACGGCCGCCGAGTCGGGCTACCGGCCCTGGCGCGAGACGGCCGCCGAGTACGGCTTCCGCTCGACCATCGCGATCCCCGTCAAGCACGCCGGGACGATCTACGGCGTGCTCAACATCTACGCCGCGCGGACGAACGCCTTCGGTAAACGCGAGCGGGACGTCCTCGCGGAGCTGGGCCGGACCATCGGCTACGCGCTGTACACCTTCGACGTCGAGGACCGCCAGCAACGCCAGTACGAGGCGCTGGCCCGCCGCAACGAGCAACTGGAGGACTTCGCCAGCGTCGTCTCCCACGACCTGCGCAACCCGCTGAACGTCGCCCAGCTGTACGTCGAACAGATGCGCGAGGACGGCGACCTGGCGCACCTCGCCGACGTCGCCGACGCCCACGACCGCCTGGAGACGATCATCGAGGACCTCCTCGCGCTGGCCCGCCAGGGCAAGGCCATCGAGGACACCGAGGCCGTCGCGCTCGCGGCCGTCGTCGACGACGCCTGGAACCACGTCGAGACCGACGAGGCCACCCTGGTCAACGAGGCCACCGGCGCCGTCGAGGCCGACCGGAGCCGCCTGCGACAGCTGCTCGAGAACCTGTTTCGCAATGCTGTCGAGCACGCCGGCCCCGACGTCACCGTCCGCGTGGGCGCGCTCCCGGACGACGCGGGCTTTTTCGTCGAGGACGACGGCCCCGGCATCCCGCCGGACCGCCGCGAAGAGGTCCGCGAGATGGGCGTCACGACCGCCGCCGACGGCACCGGCTTCGGGCTGGCGATCGTCGACGAGATCGCCGAGGCCCACGGCTGGGAGCTGGCGATCACCGACAGCGAACTCGAGACGACGGCGACCGGGGCGGGCGGCGACGACGTCCCGGCCGCCGGCGCGCGCTTCGAGATCCGGACCCGCGATCGCCATCGGGACTGATCGCCGGCCCGCCCCCGGGTGTTGGCGACACCCGGTTTTATTCGGGCGCCGGCCGAACGGCCGGGGTATGAGCGACGCCGACGAGACGGCCCCGACGTTCGGACAGACCGTCTACGACGACGACGGCAACGCCCTCGGGCGCATCCGCGGGTTCGACGAGCACGGCTTCTACGTGACGCTCGAGGAGGGGATCGAGGGGTTCTCCCGCGAGCACGTCGTCTCCGGCGGCCAGTTCGGCGAGGCCGAACTGATGTGGCGCTGCTGGGAGTGCGGCGAGATGGGCGACCTGGAGGACGACGTCCCTGACACCTGTCCCAACTGCGGCGCACCGCGCGAGGACATCTACTACTGGACCGAGGACTAGCCCGTGGAGATCGTCGTCTTCGGCGCCGGCAGCCTCGGCTCGCTGCTGGGCGGGCTGCTCGCCCGCGAGCACGACGTGACGCTCGTCGGTCGCGACCCCCACGTCGCGACCGTCGCCGCCGACGGGCTCACCGTCACCGGCGCCGTCGACGCGACCGTCCGACCGACCGCCGTCACCGCCCTCCCCGCGGCGTTCGCCGCCGACCTCGCGCTCGTGACGGTCAAGGCCTACGACACCGCCGCGGCGGCGGCCGCCCTCTCCGACGGCGACTACGACGCCGCCCTCTCCGTCCAGAACGGCCTCGGCAACGAGGCGACCCTCGCGGCGGCGCTGGACTGTCCCGTCCTCGCGGGCACCTGCACGTACGGGGCCGTCCTCGACGAACCGGGCGTCGTCCGCTGTACCGGCGTCGGGGAGGTGGTCCTCGGCCCACCCGAGGGCGGCGAGTCTGCGCCGGCCGACCGGGTCGGAGCGGCGTTCGACCGCGGGGGCGTCGAGACGACCGTGTCCGCGGACATGCCCCGCCGGCTGTGGGTGAAGCTGGCGGTCAACGCGGGGATCAACGCGCCGACGGCGCTGGCTCGCGTCGAGAACGGGGCGCTGCTGGACGGCCCGGCGACCGGAGTGGCGGCCGACGCCGCGCGCGAGGCGGCGCGAGCGGCCCGAAACGAGGGCGTCGACCTCTCGAATGGGGCCGCGGTTGCGGCCGTCGAGCGGGTGGCCGAGGCCACGGCGGCGAACACCTCTTCGATGCACCAGGACGTGCTGGCCGGTCGGCGGACGGAGGTCGACGCGATCAACGGGGTCGTCGCCGACCGCCTCGAGGCGGCGCCGGTCAACCGGACGCTGTCGGCGCTCGTACGGGCCTTCGAGCGCGAGCGCGGCCTCCGGTAGCGGGCGCCGTATCGGCCTGCGGGCCAGTTGCAAAGGTTTAGTGGGTCCCCGCCCCCACGAACGGGTGATGAAGGTCTTCGGGTCCAGCGGCGTCCGCGGGGTGGCAAACGAGAGCCTCACCCCCGAGTACGTCCTGGACATCGCGCGCGCCGTCGGCTCGGTCTGGGCGGCCGACCGCGTGGCCGTCGCGCGCGACACCCGGACCACGGGCCGCATGTTCGCCGACGCGGCCGCCAGCGGCCTCACGAGCGTCGGCGCCGACGTCGACCGTCTGGGGATCGTCCCGACCCCCGGGCTGCAGGCCTACTGCGAGCGCGCGGGCGTCCCGGGGCTGATGATCACCGCCTCGCACAACCCGCCGGCGTACAACGGCGTGAAGCTGATCGGCGCCGACGGCGTCGAGCTCACCCGTGGCACGCTCGACCGCGTCGAACAGCGCCTGCACGGCGAGGACTTCGCCGTCGCCACCTGGGATCGGGTCGGCGAGCAGCGCCGCGTCGAGGACGTCCGACAGCACTACGTCGACCAGCTGCTCGCGGCGGTCGACCGCGCGGCCGTCGCCGACGCCGACCTCACGGTCGCGCTCGACCCCGGCCACGGCGCCGGCGCGCTGACAAGCCCGCGGCTGTTCCGCGAGCTGGGCTGCGAGGTCGTGACGGTCAACGCCCAGCCCGACGGCCACTTCCCGGGGCGCAACCCCGAACCGATCGCGGCGAACCTCGCGGACCTCGGCCGGCTGGTCCGGGCGGCCGACGCCGACGTGGGGATCGCCCACGACGGCGACGCCGACCGCGCCATCTTCTTCGACGAACGCGGCGAGTACGTCGAGGGCGACGCCGCCCTGGCCGCGCTGGCGGCCGCCGAACTCGGGCCCGGCGACGTCGCCGTCTCGGCGGTCAACGTCTCCCAGCGACTGGTCGACGTGGTCGAGGCCGCGGGCGCGGAGCTGTCGCTGACGGCCATCGGGAGCACGAACATCATCACGCGCATCCGCGAGCTGCGCGAGCGCGGCGAGACCGTCCCGATCGCCGGCGAGGGCAACGGCGGCATCATCTTCCCCGGCTACCGCCTGGCGCGCGACGGCGCCTACACCGCCGCGCGCTTCCTCGAGCTGATCGCCGAGCGCCCCGCCAGCGAGGTGATCGCCCCCTACGACGACTACCGGCTGGTCCGCACCGACGTCGGCTACGACTCCGAGGCCGAGCGCCAGGCGCTGCTCGCCGCCGTCGAGCGCTTCGCCGAGTCCGCCACCGCGGACCTGGACACCACGGACGGCTACCGGCTCGACTACGGCGACGGGTGGGTGCTAGCCCGCCCCAGCGGGACCGAGCCGGTGGTGCGCATCTACGCCGAGTCGGCCGACCCCGACCGCGCCGCCGAGCTGGCCGATCGGATGTACGAGGCCGTCGCCGGCACGGACGGGGACGCCTAGGGCGCCGGCAGGGCCCCGAGCCGGTCGTCGAGTTCGGCCCGCTTCTCGCGCAACTGGTCGAGCTCCCTGTCGATCGCCCCCGAGGCCAGCCGCTCGCGCTGCTCGTCGGTGAGCTGGCTCCGCGCCCGCGCGCTCTCGCGCAGACGGTCGTACGCGAGGTCGTCTGACAGCGAGCGCAGCGCCCGCGCTCGGGCCACCACGTCCTCGGGCGCGAACCGCCCGAGCGCCTGGACGAGTTCGCGCACCCGCCAGCGCAGCTCGTCGGCCGACGGCGGCGGCCAGCCGATCGTCAGGGGCTCGCCGTCCAGGCGCCGCAGGTACGTCAGGTTCGTCGCGACCGCGCGCTTGAGCGCGTCGGCGTCGGCGACGTAGTGGTCGAGCTTCGAGTTCGAGTACTCGGCGTACTCCAGCAGCTGCGGGATCGGTTCGGCGCCGGCCTCGTGCTCGCGGACGTACGCCCGGAGGTCCGCCGGCGGCTCGCGGAACGGGACCAGGGGGAAGGCGGTGATCGCCTCGACGAACGCGAGGACCTCTCGCGCGCTGGCGTCGCGTTTGAACGCCGCGAAGGCGTCGGTCGCCGCCTCGTCGTAGGCCGAAAGCGGCTCGCGCAGGCGCTCGACGGGCGCGTCGAGGTCGGCCTCGCCCAGCCGGGTGAGGTCCGCGAGGTGGGCGATCCGCTCGTCGAGTTCGCGGCCGCGGCGCTCGGCGCGCTCGCGGAGGTCCCGGTAGCGCCTGCGGGTGGCGTCGCGCTCCTCGAGGCGAGCGACGTCGTCGGCGACCGGCGAGAGCACCTCGCGGGCCTGTGCGAAGTCCCCGTCGGTGAGCCGGCGCTGCTGGAGTAGCTCGTCGACCTCCTCGAAGCGCTCGCGGTGGGGCAGATCCTCGGCGAGGTGGTCGACGAACGCGGCCAGTTCCTCCTGGAACTCGATGAACGCCTGGAAGTCCTCGTCGCCGGTCGCGCGGTCCTCGTAGCGGTCGAACAGCGACTCCAGCTCCCGGTAGGTCTCGGCGACGCGCTGTAACTCGGCCTCGTCGCGCTCGGCGACGCGCTCGCGCGCCCGCTCGTGAGCGGATGCGGCGTCCTCGAGATCGCCCAGCAGGGCGTCGACGTCTTCGGCCGTGACCGAGGCGGACTCGCCGGGGGCCATCAGTAGACGTCGTCCGGGTCGAACACCCGGTCGCCGACGACCTCGCCGTCGAGGGTGCGGTAGAAACACGACTCGTAGCCGGTGTGGCAGGCGCCGCCTGTCTGCTCGACCAGGTACAGCAAAGCGTCGCCGTCGCAGTCGACCCGCACCTCCCGGACCTCCTGGACGTGGCCGCTCGACCCCCCTTTCTGCCAGAGCTCGTCGCGGCTGCGCGAGTAGTAGTGCGCCAGCCCCGTCTCACGCGTCTGCTCGAGGGCCTCGGGCGTGACGTACGCCAGCATCAGCACCTCCCGGGACGTCGCGTCCTGGGCGATCGCCGGCAGCAACTCCCGCTCGTCGAACGCCAGCGCGACGCCGGAGCCTTCCTCCATACCCACGACTGGGCACCCGGCGGCCGTAGGTCTTTTGTCACCGCGACGTCTCGCGTTCTCAGCGTTGAATATGGCACCCACTCGTAAAATCGGTGCTGATACTCGAAGTTTGGCGCTACTGATTGGTTACACCTCTCGTTCTCAGAAACCGTAACTGGGGGGTCGGGGTTGAAGCACTTCCAGGCGAAAGCGGGGGTGATGGATCGACGGACGTACCTCCGGACGGCCGCGACCGGTGCCGTCGGGCTCGCCGGCGCGACGGCCGGGTGCATCGGCGGCGGCGGCGAGGTCGTCGTCAACGTCCAGCGGACGGTCACCGTCCAGCCGGGCGCCAGCTGGCACACGGAGATCCCAGACGTCTCCGGGGAGGGCGGCGCCATCTCCTACGTGGCGAAGGCCGACGCCCCGTTCGACGTCTACTTCTTCCTCAGCGAGGATCAGTACGATCGGTATCGGGCCTATCTCCACGGCGAGACCGACGGGGGATCCCTCCCGGCGGGCGACCAGGAGATCGGCCGGACGGCCACGCAAGCGGGTCAGCACACCTACCGCGCGAGCACCGACGACGACGGCGCCCGCCAGCCCATCGACGCGGCGGGCCCGTACTACTTCGTCGTCGATCACTCGGACTACCCGCCGGCCGGCGGCGCGTTCCCCCGCGACCCGCCGGAACGCCGCCGGGTCTCGGTCTCGCTGACCGTCACGAAACAGCAGTTCAGCCTCCCCTTCTAGCGGTCGCTGCGGCTACAGCGGACCGACGCTCGTCAACAGTGCGAACAGCACGTCGCCGTAGGTCAGCGCCGCCAGCAGTCCCGCGAACATCGGCAGCAGGAACGGGACGCCGGGCGTGATCCAGACCTCGTCGGCGCTGGTCAGCACGTCCAGCCCGTCGCGCAACTGCGCGGCGGACGTCCCGTAAGCGCTGCCCTCGACGTCCTCGAGGAACGCCGCGGCGCCCCAGGGGTCGACGTCCTCCCCGTCGGCGGAGGCGTCGGCGTCCGCCTCGTCGGCGGAGGCGTCGGCGTCCGCCTCGTCGGCGGCGGTCGCCGCCCCGTCCCCGGGCGCGTCGGCCGCTTCGTCGGTCTGCGCGACCGCCTCGGCGTCCACGCCGGGATCGACGCCGGCCGGTTCGCCCCCGTCGGTCACCGCGATGGAACCGTCGCCGGGCGGCCGCGGCGTCGCTGGCAGGCTCGCGGGGTCGCGGTAACGCTCGGGGTCGGCGCGCAGGTCCGGGAGCGTCGTCCCGCGCCACGCCAGGTACATCCGCAGGGCGTCCAGGTCGAGCCCGCGGCGGGTGAATCCCCCGGGCGTCTCCAGCAGGCGGCCGTACTCGCGGGTGGCCTCGTCCCAGCGGATCGGGCGGCCGAAACACATCACCCGCGAGACGTGGCCGGCCAGCCCGTTGCGCGCGGTGAGCGCGAACGGGTAGGCGATCCCCGCGAGGACGGTGTTCGACAGCACCGACAGCGAGAACACGCCCAGCGTCGGGACGACCAGCGGGAGCGCGACGGTCGGCAGCAGATACGTCGGGAAGGTCGGAAAGAGCAGCGCGAGCGTGATCAGCGCCTTCGCGTCGGCGCCGCCGAACCCGCCCATCCACCAGAAGCCGTACGAGAGCGGGACGACGAAGCCGACGCTGATCAACACGCGCAATAGGAACGCCTGCGGCACTACCGGCGTGGGCGTCCCGCCGGTCCAGACGAGCCAGCCCTCCCACGCGAGCGCGACGAGCGCGAGCGCGAGCAGGGGCGGCCACGTCTCGTTGGGGACGCGACGGGTGCGGACGTCCCGCACCGCTGCCCACCCGAACACCGGCACTGCGAGGAGGCGGAGAAAGTCGGGAATCGAAGCGACGACGGACACACGCGCCACCTCCCGTGGCAGGGAGTTAGCACTTGCGGGCGACTCGCGACCGAAAACGCCGCGGCCGCGTCAGATGACGCGGTTCTGCAGGAAGTCCAGGTGCTTTGCGTTGTAGACGATCTTGACCTCGTCGGCGGCGGGACTGCCGATGCAGGTCAGTCGGACGTTCTGTTCTTCGACCTCCTCGTCGGAGAGGATCTGCTGCATGTCCATGTCGATCTCGCCCTCCTTGAGGATGGAGGCGCAGTTCGCGCAGGCGCCCGCGCGACACGAGAACGGCCAGTCGTAACCCTGGGCCTCGGCGGACTCGAGGATGTACTCGCCCTCGTTGACGTCGAGGGTGCCGTAATCCTCCTCGTCGAGGCCGGCGTCGGCCGCTTTCTCGAAGAGGTCGTCGTCGTCGATGTCCCAACCCTGGTCGTCCAGTACTTCGTAGTTGAGGTACTCTACCGTGGGCATCAACGGTGACGTTGCGCCCCCTAACTGTTAGACTTTGCTGTTTTCTGGACCGCCGCGGAAAAATTGTGAACGATTTTGCACTCGGGCGCGACGAGGGTCCAATCCCCCCGGCTCAGAACACGGGCAGAAACTGGAACACGAGAAACGACGCGACAGCGGAGATGCTCGGCGTCAGGATCCACAGCATGACGACGCGGCCGGTCGCCGCCGGGTCGAACAGGTCCTCGGCCGACAGCGCGTTAGGGTCTTCCTCGCCGATACCCGCCACGTGGTGGGGCTCGGCCCGGCCGCCGTTGACCGCCTCGTCGGGATCGGACTCGTCGGCCGCCAGCGCGCTCATCGAGACGTCCGGCCCGGGCTCGCCCCGGACAGCGGCGCTGGCGGCGTCCGACAGCCGCGTCGTCCGCGTCGCCCGCCCCCAGCCGAGCCCGACGATGCACATCGTCGCGCTCACCGCCAGGCTCGCGGGGATGCCCGCCCACGACAGCCCGGTGATGATCGTCGCGCTGACGACCTCGACGATCAGCGCCGCCAGGATCGGCAGGTCCGTCAGGTCGTTGCCGACCGTATCGAGCGTCCGCCGAGCGATCGTGAAGGCCCCGACCGCGACGGCGAACCCCGCCAGCAACACGCCCGGGTACAGCTCCACCGCCCCGCTCCCCACGAGCGGCGCGACCGCGTTCGCGGCGTTGGACGCCCCCGCCGAGAACGCCATGTAACAGGCGATGGCGACCACGAGCAGGCCCGCGACGGAGTCGCCCAGCGACGCCTCCGCTCGCCGGCGCGGCACCGGCACCGCACCCGAGCGGTCGATGACGAACGGCGCGCCCGCCGCGCCCTCGAGGGGGAACCACACCTTCAGGTACGGGTAGAGGTACCGCCCGATCATCGCGCAGGTCCAGAACGCGACGATCGGCGCGAACAGCCACCAGGTGACGATCCGGCCCATGACGCTCCAGTCGATCGTCTCCGTCGCCACGCCCAGGCCCGCGATGGCGCCGACGGCCGTCATCGACGTCGAGGCCGGCACGCCGAAGAGGTTCGAGATCAAAAGCGCCAGCCCCACGAAAAACAGGACGGTGACGCTGGCGGCCAGCGTGAACATCCGCGCCGGGACGATGTCCCCGCCCATCGTGTCGATGACGTGCGTGCCGAACGTCGCCCCGCCCAGCAGGAAGAAGCCGCTCATCAGCGCGGCCGCGACGATCTTCGTGACCGTCCCGCTGCCGACCGCCGGGCCGAACGCCACGCCGGTCGAGGAGCCGCCGATGTTGAAGCCGACGAAGACGGCGACGAGCACGCCGACGACGAGAAGCACCGAGAGCATACCCGTCACTCTGCCCGGCGGCGGGTAAACAGTGACGCTCCGGGTCCGTCAGGACGCGTCCCGATCGGCCGCGTCCGCGTCGGCGGGCAACCGCTCGCGCTCGGCCGCCAGTTCCGCAGCCACGTCCGCGCTCGTCTCCTCGACGTCGCGCGAGTGGGCCCTCGCGTCGGCCGTTTCCGAGCGCAGGTCGGCGGCCGCCGAGCGGAGGGCGGCCGCCCGCTCGGCCAGCGCCGCGGGCGTCTCAGCGGGCGTCGCGTCGGCTTCCGTCGCCGTCTCGGCCAGGTCCTCGGCCGCGGCCTCCAGCTGGTCGGCCTGTGCCTCCAG
>JBDGSW010000131.1:0-2127 GCA_042217345.1 Haloarculaceae archaeon | reverse complement strand
CTCCAGTGTTTCGGCGGTCGTCGCCAGGTCTTCGGCCGTCTCCGTGACCTCGGCAGCCGATTCCTCGAGCGTCTCGGCCTGCGCCGCGACGGCGACGGACTCCCGAGAGAGCACGCGGGCGAACACGAGCAACTGTACGAGTCCGACGAGGACGAACGCCGCGATCGCGACCGCGCCGGCCGTCGCGAGCCAGTCGGCCACCGCCGGCGACAGCCCCAGGCCGCCCTGCCACGCCAGGGCGTTCGCCAGGACGAGGACGGCGGTGACGGCTACGACCGCCCGGACGAACAGCCGGTACTGCGCGGCGCGCGCCCCGAACATCACGCCTTCGAGCCAGCGGCCCAGTCGGCCGAGCACGGGTACCTGCGGTGCCATTTCGACCGCCATCGCCGGCGGGTCGGAAAAGGCTTGCCCGCCTCGGGGCCCGACCAGCGGCGACCGACACGTTTTCCGCGCGGCCCCGCCCACGTGCTCGCATGTTCCCCGAGTTCGAGGTCGTGCCCGCCGTCGACGTCCAGGACGGTCAGGTCGTCCAGCTCGTCGGCGGCGAGCGCGGCACCGGCCGGACCTACGGCGACCCGGTCGACGCCGCCGCACGCTGGGTCGACGCCGGCGCCCGCACGCTGCACCTGGTCGACCTCGACGGCGCCTTCGAGGGCGAGCGCGCGAACGCCGACGCGGTCGAGGCCGTCGTCGACGCGGTCGACGTCGACGTGCAACTGGGCGGGGGGATCCGCACCTACGACGACGCCGCCGACCTCCTCGAGCGGGGCGTCGACCGCGTCATCCTCGGCACCGCCGCCGTCGAGAACCCCGACCTGGTCGCCGAGATCAGCGCCGACTACCCCGGCGCGGTACTGGTCAGCCTCGACGCCAGAGGCGGCGAGGTCGTCGTTTCGGGCTGGACGGAGGGCACCGGCCTCGACCCCGCCGAGGCGGCCGGCCGCTACGCCGACCTGGGCGCCGCGGGCGTCCTCTTTACGGACGTCGACGTCGAGGGCCAGCTCGAGGGCGTCCGCACCGAGCCCGTAAGGCGGCTGGTCGAGGCGGTCGACATCCCGGTGATCGCCAGCGGCGGCGTCGCCGCCGTCGACGACGTGGTCGCCCTGCGCGAGGCGGGCGCGAGCGCGGTCGTCGTCGGGAGCGCGCTCTACGAGGGCGAGTTCACGCTCGAAGAAGCGACCGCGGCCGTCCGCGAGTGAGCGACTGGCGGGCCCCGTCGGCCCGGCCGCGACCGTCCGCCCGGACGGCGCGGGTCAGGTGCGCCGCTGACTGCCCCGGGTGCGCCCGACCGCGCCGGCGGCGCCGAGGTGGGGCAGCGCCAACAGCTACGCGCCCGCGGCCACCAGCGCCAGCCCGAGCGGCAGCGTCGGGATCGTCGTACAGAGCGCCAGCCCCGTGACCAGCGCCAGCACGGCGACCGCCTCGCGCTTGCTCATGGCTCGCCCTCGCCCGCGCTGGCACAAATAGTTCAGTCAGACGGGCGTCGGCTCGCCGTCGGCGACCGCGCGCCAGCGGGCGGTTCCCGGCCGAAGACCCCGGTTGGCCGCGGCCTCGGGCCGGCGACGAGCGCAACCACCTTGTACGTGGCCCGCCAGTGAGGTGATATGAGCGACCGGACGGCGGCGGTCACGCGCGCGACCGCCGAGACGGAGATCGAGGTCACTCTCGACGTCGACGGCGACGGCGACGCCACCGTCGACACCGGGATCGGCTTTTTCGACCACATGCTGGAAGCGCTGGCCACCCACGGCCTGTTCGACCTGACCGTCGACTGCGACGGCGACCTCGCGGTCGACGACCACCACACCGTCGAGGACGTCGCGATCACGGTCGGCCAGGCCTTCGAGGAGGCGCTGGGCGACAAGCGCGGGATCGTCCGCTACGCCGACCGCAAGGTCCCGCTGGACGAGGCCGTCGCCGAGGTCGTCCTCGACGTCTCCGGGCGCCCCTACTTCGCCTTCGAGGGCGCGTTCGCCCAGGAACGCGTCGGCGAGTTCACCGCCGACATGGGCAAGCACTTCCTGCGCTCGCTGGCCATGAACGCCGGCCTGACTCTGCACGCCTCGGTCACCGGCGAGAACGCCCACCACCAGGTCGAGGCGCTGTTCAAGGCGCTGGCCCGCG
>JBDGSW010000072.1:0-12011 GCA_042217345.1 Haloarculaceae archaeon | reverse complement strand
CTCGTCCCGTACCTGAAAATCAACTGCCAGAATTAAACCTCGGAAGTACTGCTATGACACCCTCAATAATTCTTTCACGGCGGAATGGGTGGGTGTTGCGACTATTGGGGGTTTGCAGCCCCATGAACCCGAGATACGATTGTGCTACCTATAATCACGACTGAGAGTAATTAACGAGTAAACACGAATATCGTTGATCCGATGCGGGCGGCGGGTTCCAGACGGCCGCCGGGTCGGCGGTCGGGCCCGCGACCGATTCCCATTTAGTCCCGGCGGCAATTGGGTCATACATGAGCAGGTTCGAGCCGGTGGACGACCAGTACGATCCCCACGGGGTCGAGGAGGAGATCTTCGACTACTGGGACGCGGTCGACGCCTACCAGCGCACGAAGGCCCACCGGGCCGACGGCGAGACCTTCTTCTTCGTCGACGGGCCGCCGTACACCTCCGGGGCCGCCCACATGGGGACGACCTGGAACAAGACGCTGAAAGACGTCTACATCCGCTTTCTCCGCATGCAGGGCTACGACGTGACCGACCGCCCGGGCTACGACATGCACGGGCTGCCCATCGAGACGAAAGTCGAGGAGAAACTGGGCTTCGAGAACAAGAAGGACATCGAGGAGTTCGGCGAGGACGCCTTCATCGAGGCCTGCAAGGAGTTCGCCGAGGAGCAACTCGAGGGCCTGCAGGACGACTTCAAGTCCTTCGGCGTCTGGATGGACTGGGCGGATCCCTACAAGACGATCCGGCCCGAGTACATGGAGGCCGCGTGGTGGGGCTTCCGGAAGGCGCACGAGCGCGGCCTCGTCGAGCAGGGCCAGCGCTCGATCAGCCAGTGTCCCCGCTGTGAGACCGCCATCGCCAACAACGAGGTCGAGTACGAGCACGTCGAGGACCCCTCGATCTACGTGACGTTCCCCCTGCGCGGTCGCGAGGGCTCGCTGGTCATCTGGACCACGACGCCGTGGACGATCCCCGCGAACACCTTCGTCGCCGTCGACGGCGACCTGGAGTACGTCGGCGTCGACGCCACGAAGGACGGCGAGACCGAGCGCCTGTACGTCGCCGAGGCCGTCGTCGAGGACGTCCTCTCGGAGGGCCGCTACGAGGACTACGAGGTCGTCGAGACCCTGAGCGGCGAGGACATGGTCGGCTGGACGTACGACCACCCGCTGCGCGACGAGGTTCCAGACGCCCCCGACGGCGAGGGCGCGCTGGCAGTCTACACCGCCGACTACGTCGAGGCCGACCGCACGGGGCTGGTCCACTCCGCGCCCGGCCACGGTGAAGAGGACTTCCGACGTGGGCAGGAACTGGGTCTGGACGTGTTCTCGCCGGTGGGCTCCGACGGCGTCTACGAGGACGCGGCCGGCAAATACGCCGGCGAGTTCGTCAAGGACGCCGACGAGGCGATCATGGACGACCTCGCGGCCAACGGCGCCCTCCTCTCGCGCGGGACCGTCCACCACGACTACGGCCACTGCTGGCGCTGTGACACCGGCATCATCCAGATCGTCACCGACCAGTGGTTCATCACGGTCACCGACATCAAGGACGAACTGCTCGAGAACATCGAGGACAGCACCTGGTACCCCCAGGAGGCCCGCGACGTCCGCTTCCGGGACTTCGTCGAGGATTCGCCGGACTGGAACGTCTCCCGCCAGCGCTACTGGGGCATCCCGATCCCGATCTGGACCCCCGAGCAGTGGGACGGCGGGATGGACGACGCCATCGTGATCGGCACGCGCGAGGAACTCGCCGAGCGCGTCGACCAGGAGATCGACCCCGACAGCGTCGACCTGCACAAGGGCACCGTCGACGACCTCACGATCACCGAAGACGCCACCACGTACACGCGCGTGGGCGACGTCTTCGACGTGTGGCTGGACTCGTCGGTCGCCACCTGGGGGACGATCGGCTTCCCCGAGAACGAGGAAGCCTTCGAGGAGCTGTGGCCCGCGGACCTCATCATCGAGGCCCACGACCAGACTCGCGGGTGGTTCTGGTCGCAGTTGGGCATGGGCACCGCGGCGCTCGACGAGATCCCCTACGAGCAGGTGGTCATGCACGGCTGGGCGCTCGACGAGGACGGCCGGAAGATGTCCAAATCCATCGGCAACGTCGTCGAGCCCGGCGAGGCCATCGAACGCCACGGCCGCGACCCGATGCGGCTGTTCTTGCTCTCCCAGACCGCCCAGGCCGACGACATGAAGTTCTCCTGGGACGAGATGGCCGAGATGCAGCGCCGGCTGAACATCCTCTGGAACGTCTTCCGCTTCCCGCTGCCGTACATGCGCATGGACGAGTTCGATCCCGAATCCGTCGACCTCGCGGACGCCCCCACCGAACTCGTCGACGAGTGGGTGCTCTCGCGCCTGCAGTCGGTCACCGCCGGGATGACCGAACACATGGAGGCCTTCGAGCAGGACAAGGCCCTCGACGCGCTCCTCGACTTCGTCGTCGAGGACGTCTCGCGGTTCTACGTGCAGGTCGTCCGCGAGCGCATGTGGGAGGACGAGGACAGCGCCTCGAAGCGAACAGCCTACACCACCCTCTACCGGGTGCTCGAGGGGATCGTCACGCTGCTTTCGCCGTTCGCGCCCTTCGTCGCCGAGGAGATCTACCAGAACCTCACCGGCGACGACGGCTATCCGACCGTCCACATGCGCGACTGGCCCGCGCCCGACGAGTTCTGGCTGGACGCGGAACTGGAGGAAGACGTCGCGGCTGTCCGCGCCGTCGAGGAGGCCGGCTCGAACGCCCGCCAGCAGGCCGAGCGCAGCCTCCGCTGGCCCGTCCGGGAGGTCGTCGTCGACGTCGAGAACGGCGAGGATCTCGCCGACGCGGTCCGCGACCGCGCCGACGTGATCGCCGAGCGGCTGAACGCCCGCGAGGTCACCGTCGTCGGCACCGACCGCAACTGGGGCGAGATCGCCTACGGCGCCGAGGCCGACATGAGCCTCCTCGGACCGGAATTCGGCGACGACGCCGGCCGCGTGATGAACGCGCTGAACGAGGCCCGCGTCGACGAACCCGCGCTCGACGCGCTCGAAGCCGCGGTCGCCGACGCGCTCGGCGAATCGGTCGAACTCGGCGCCGACATGGTGACGTTCAAGCGCCACACGCCTCAGGGTGTCACCGGCTCGACCTTCGAGGCCGGCGACGGCGAGGGCGTCGTCTACGTCGACACCACGCTCACCGAGGACATCGAGAGCGAGGGCTACGCCCGGGAGGTCATCCGCCGGATCCAGGAGATGCGCAAGGAACTCGAACTCGACGTCGACGAGCGCATCCGGGTCCGCTACGCCGTCGACGACGACCGCGTGGCCGACCTCGTCGCGCGCCACGAGGACCTGATCGCCGAGGAGGTCCGCGCCGACGAGTTCGGCGACGTCGAGGGCGGCCTCGAGAAGACCTGGGAAGTCGACGGGATCGACGTCGAGATCGCCGTCCAGTCGCTGGCGACGGCGGAAGCGTCGGACTGAGGCCTCCCGCGTCCGGATTTCCGGTCTGTCAGACGGCTGCCTTTTTACGGCAGCTTCCGGCAATCCCGTCCATGACTCGCGAGACCACTCGGGGTGACGGGGGCAGCGGCGATCGGGGACAGCGGCGCGTCGGTCGGCGGACGTTCCTCCGGTCGGGCGCCGTCGCCGCGGCGGGACTGGGCGGCCTGTCGGCGGCGACCGGCTCGGCCGCGGCCGTCCCGTCGACCGACGCCTATCCGCGGATCTCGACCCGCGGGCACTTCCAGGGTGGCCAGCTCGTCGACGGCGAGACGCCGACCAGCTACGACCTGGGCGGCGACTGGGCGGGGACGTACGACCCGGGCTCGGCACTGCTCGTGTTCGTCCACGACTGGCAGACGAGCACGCGCTTCGGGGAGGACGTCGATCGCGTCCGGCGCGTCCAGCGCGGGCTCGAAGACGCGGGGTACGCCGGCAGCACGGCTCTGTACACCTGGGACGCCGACTACGGGCTCGATCTGACGCTCGGGTGGTCGACCGCCGAAGACGTCGCGTACGCCAACGGCTCGAAACTGGCGGCGTTCGTCCGCGACTGGACGGCCGACCGCGGTCTCCCGGTCGACGGCGGAGCGCCCCTGCGGCTGGTCGGCCACGGGCTGGGCGCCCGGGTCGTCTGGGAGGCGCTGGTCGAACTGGGTACGGGGTCGGTGACGGACGCGGTGGCCTCGGCGTCGCTTTTGGGCGCGGCCGTCGAGAACATCATGCCGCTGGCACCCAACGACGGCCCCGAGATCGCCGCCGCGGCCGACCGCGTCGACAACTTCTACAGCCGCGACGACGGCGAGTTGCGTTACGGCTTTTACTACACGCACGACGGCCTCCCGGCGCTCGGGGCGGTCGGCGCCCGCGGCGACGGGCCGGCAGCCTACCGCGATCACGACGCGACCGACGCCATCTCGGGCCACGACGGGTACGCCGACCCGGACGGGGGCGTCCTCGACCGCGTGGTGGCGACCTTCTAGTCGCCCAGCGGCGAGACGCGGGCCCGGTAGACCACGGCGTACGCCATCGGAAACGACGCCAGGGCGATCGCCGGGCGGGTCCACGCGGCGTCGGCCAGCGCCGGCATTCCTTCGAGAAAATCGACGACGAGCACCAGGAGCATCTGGACCAGTGCGGCGGTAATCAGGACGTCCGCGAGTCGGCCCACCGAGCGCCCCCGGCGGACGAACGCCCGGGCGGCCGGGATCGAAAGCAGCGCCGTCCCGACGACGACGACCGAAAGCGTCGCGGGATCGGCCGAGCCCGCGGCCAGCGCGACCACGACCGCCGGCTGGCCGAACAGCGCCGCGAAACAGCAAACCGCGAGCAGCGTCCGGCGGTCCAGCGCCTCGCCCGGGCCGAACCACTCCCGCCGCCGTCGCTCGCGCGGTGACATGCCGTGTGCTACCGAGGGGCGAACTCCGATAAGGGTCTTCCGGTGGGGGCTCAGAGCGCGTCGGCGATCACCGGCGCGGCGGAGACCTCGCTGACGGACCGCTCGATGGTGTCGGTGCCGTAGACGGCCTCGACGCCGGCGCGCGCGAGTTTGGTGTGGGCGTTGGCCGCAAGCAGCGGGTGGACGCAGGTGACGAACACGCGGGCGGCGCCGCGGTCGGAAAGCACCGCGATGGACTCGGCCATCGTCGAGCCCGTGGCGACGATGTCGTCGGTGAGCACGACGTCGCGGTCCGCGACGGCCGCGTCGCTGGGTTCGATCTCGACGTCCGTGCCCGAGAGGCGGGTCTTCTCGAAGTAGTCGGTCGCGCCGCGCCCGTAGGCGTCCCGGACGGTCTCGGCGATGTCGACCGCCCCCGAATCCGGCGAGAGGAAGACGGGGTCGGCGAGGTCGCCGGGCAGCGGCTCGGCGAGCAGCCCCGCGGCCTCGACGGCCTCGGCGGGGACGGTGAAGTGCTCGGCGACGCCGGGTTCGTGGGGCGTGACGGTGACGACGCGGTCGGTCCCGGAGCTGATAGCGCGGGCCATCGCCCGAGCGGAGACCGGCTGGCCGGCCTCGAAGGCCTCGTCCTGGCGGGCGTAGCCCATGTACGGCAGGACGGTCACCACCTCGTCGGCGCCGGCCTCGCGGGCGGCGTCCTGCAGCTGCAGCAGTTCGACGAGCGCGTCGCTGGAGACGGTCGCGGCGACGACCACCGCGCGGTCCAGATCGACGTCGCCCACCTCGGCCAGCAGCTCCCCGTCGGGGAAGCGCTGGAACTCGACGGGCGCGAGTGCGTCGCCCGTCTCGGCCGCGAGCGCCGCCGCGAGCGACTGCGACGCGGACCCACTGACGATCATATCCGAGCCGTCGCCGCGGGCGTTCTAAAAGTCACCCCTTCGCGGCGCCCGGCGCGGGACGGCGGGCCGCGCCCCCCGCTCACTCGAAGCGCTCGGGGGTCAGCCGCGAGAGCCGCATCGCGTTGCCGGTGACGCCGATGCTCATGCCCATGTCGCCGACCACGACGGCGACGGCGACGCTCACCAACCCGAGCGGGACGCCCGCTGCCAGCAGCGCCTTGACCGCAAGGCTCGCGCCGACGTTCTCGCGGATCACGCCGTTCGTCCGCCGCGCCAGCGCGTGCAGGTACGGCAGCTTCCCGAGGTCGTCGCCCATCAGCGCGACGTCGGCGGTCTCGATTGCCGTGTCCGTGCCCGCGGCACCCATCGCGACGCCGACGCCCGCCGCCGCGAGCGCCGGCGCGTCGTTGACCCCGTCGCCCACCATCGCCACGGTCGAACCCGCCGCCTGCATCGACCGGATCGCCTCGACCTTCTCGTCGGGCAGCAACTCGGCGCGGTACTCGTCGACGCCGACCCGCTCGGCGATGGCGCGGGCCGTCCCTTCGTTGTCGCCGGTCAGCATGACGACGCGCTCGACGTCCTGTTCGCGCAGGCGCTCGACGGCCCACGCTGCCTCCGGGCGGACCTCGTCGGCGACCGCCACCGCTCCCAGGATCTCCTCGTCGGTGCCGACCAGCACGGCCGTCTTGCCGTCGCGCTCCAGGTCGGCCAGCGCATTCGCGAACCCGTCGTCGACCGCAGCGTCGGCCGTCGGGGCCGCGCCGCCGTCGGTCGCGCGCTCGCCGCGCGCCAGGTCGAACCCGCGGTCCGCGAACAGCGCGGGCTTGCCCGCGTAGTGGATCTCGCCGTCGAGGTCGGCGCGCAGTCCCCGGCCGGGCAGGCTCTCGAACGCGCTCGGCTCGGGTCCCTCGGCCACGCCCGCCTCGTCGGCGTGCGCGCGGATCGCCTCGGCGATCGGGTGCTCGCTGCGGCGTTCGAGCGCGGCCGCGACGCGGAGCAGTTGCCGCTCGTCGTCGGCCCCGGCCGGGACGACGTCGGTCACCGAGAGGTCGCCCGCCGTCAGCGTCCCGGTCTTGTCCAGCGCGACGGCGTCGACCGCCCCCATCGTCTCGAGGTGGGACCCGCCCTCGACGAGGACGCCGTTGCGCGCGGCGCTGGTGACCGCCGAGACCACGGCGACGGGCGTCGAGATGACGAACGCGCAGGGGCAGCCGATCACGAGGAAGGTGATCCCCCGGATCGCCCAGGTGCGCCAGGGCCAGCCGAACAGCAGCGGCGGCACGACGGCCGTCAGGATCGCCAGGACGACGATCGCGGGCGTGTAGTACCCCGCGAAGCGGTCGACCAGGCGCTCGACCTCGGTGCGTTCCTGTTGGGCCTCCCGGACGAGTTCGATGATCCGCGACAGCGTCGACTCGTCGGCCGTCGCGGTCGCCTCGACCTCGAGGTAGCCCTCGGCGGCGATCGAGCCGGCGTACACCTCGTCGCCGGGCCCCTTCTCGACGGGGACGCTCTCGCCGGTGATCGGCGACTCGTCGACCGCGCTCGTCCCGTCGGTGACCGTCCCGTCGACCGGGAGCTTCTCGCCCGGGCGGACGATCACGGTCTCGCCGACCGCGACCTCGGCGGCCGGGACGGTCTCCTCGTCGCCGTCCCGGCGGACGGTCGCCTCGGCGGGCGACAGCTCCAGGAGTTCGCGCAGGGAGTCCCGCGCCCGGTCGATCGAGTAGTCCTCCAGCAGTTCGGCGACGTTGTACAGGACCGTCAGCACCGCGGCGTCGACGAGATAGCGCTGGCCCAGCGCCGCCGCCGCGAGGATGGCGACGCTCATGAGGACGTCGATGTCCAGGCTCCGCGTGCGCACCGAGTAGTACCCCTCCCGCAGAATCGGCCCGCCGCTCGCGACGACCGTCAGGAGGTACAGCGCGCTCGAGGCGGTCAGCCCGTATCCCAGCACGCTGGCGACCCGCACGTTCGCACCCGGCAGGAGGTACTCGACGGCCAGGCCGGCGAACAGGACGGCGGCGCCCAGCCAGGTCTTCCTCGCGCGCGAGCCCGTCCAGACGGCGGCCGGCGGGGCGAACTCGCGGTCGCGCTCGGCGTCGCCGTCGGCTTCGGCGTCCCCGTCGGCGCGGTCGTCGCCACCGTCGACGACCTCGTAGCCGGCGCCTTCGACCGCGGCGATCACGGCCGACTCGGTGGTGCGGTCGGGGTCGAACTCGATCGTGGCGGCGCCGAGCGTCGGCGACAGCGAGACGTTGCCGACGCCCTCGACCGTCCCCAGGGCGTTGTCAACCTTGCCCGCGCAGGACGGGCAGTCCATCTCGGGCACCGACAGGCGGACGGAGCGCGTCGCCCCGCCGCCGTCCGGCCCGTTGGCGCCGCCCGCGGCGTCAGTCATTACCGAACTGTTGGGTCGCGAGCCCGATAAGCCTGATCGCTCGGGCCCCGAACCGGCTCAGGGCACGATCGCCACGCCCGCGACGTCCCGCAGTCCGAGCGCGCGGTCGCGCCAGCCGTCGCCGACGTCGACCAGCACCGTCCCGTCGTCGGTGACGGCGTAGGTCCCCTGTCCGTGGGTCAGCGCGGCGATCGCCTCCTCGACGGGAACCGACCGCTCGCGCCACTCGCCGTCGACGCGCTCGTAGAGGGCGTCCGCGGTCGCGGCGTGGGCGCGCTCGCCGTCGCTGGCGACGACCGCGAACTCCCCGGCGACCGCCTGAGCCCACCCGGGACCGAGGTAGTACAGCCCGTCGCCGGTCGCGGCCAGCGGCGTCCCGGCCGCCGAGACGTCGCGCACGTCGTCCAGGCCGGCGAACGAGAGGTCGTCGCCGTCGACGCGGTAGACGCCGTCGGCCGCGCCGACCAGCCCGCCGTCGATCGCCCGCACCGCGCCGACGGTCCCGAGTGCCGTCCACTCGGCGGCCGCCGGGTCGTCCACCGCGTCCAGCCGGCGGACCCGGCCGTCGGGGTCGGCCGCCAGCACCGCGCCGTCGCTGACGCCGACGGCGACCGCGGGGCCGAACTCCGTGGCGGTGAACGACTCGCCGTCGAACAGGCGGACGTCCTCGTCGGTGGCGACCGCGAGCGCGTCGGTCCCGGCCGCGACGTCGACCGCCGTACACCGTCGGGCCAGCGAGAACTCCCCGATCAGGTCGTCCGAGACCGAGACCACGGCCAGGCCCAACCCGGTCGCGACCGCCAGGTCCGTGCGGCCGGCCTTCTCGCCGTAGACCCGCTTCTCGTCGATGCTGATGTCCTCGTCGCTCATGGCCCGCACTCGCTCCGGAACGACCGAAAGCGTACCGGGTCGACTGCGCGGGCACCGACCCCGTCAATCGCTTCGACTTTCGAAGCTACTTTTTTCGAAAATCGAACTATTGGAACGATGGCGCTACAGCGCTTCCTTGTAGGCTTCCAGGGTCTTCTCGACGTCCTCGGCGGTGTGGGCGTAGGAGACGAACTGGCTCTCGAACTGGTTCTGCGAGAGGTACACGCCCTGGTCTTTCATCTTCGGCCAGAACACGCGGCGCCAGCGGTCGGTCTCTGCGGCGGCGACGTCGCCGCCGGTCTTGGGACAGTCCTCGTAGCGCGGGCAGTCTGGCCGCTGGGCGCACCCGCCCTCGCAGTGGTCGTCGTAGTCGTCGGGCGCCTCGCGGGTGAAGACGAGCTTGAACATCCCGTCGGTCCCCGTGACGGTGTACTGGGGCGCGTCGTCCTCGACGATGTCCTGCAGGCCGCTGCGCAGGCGCTCGCCCAGGGTGTGGATGTGGTCGTGGACGTCGTGCTCGGCGGCGTAGCGCAGTGATTCGAGCCCGGCGGCCATCGTGACGGGGTGGCCCGAGAACGTCCCGGCCTGGAACACGTCGCCCGAGGGGGTAAACTCCTCCATGATCCGGGCTTTGCCGCCGATGGCGCCGACGGGGAAGCCGCCGCCGATGAGTTTGCCGAACGTCGTCAGGTCCGGTTCGACGTCGAACTTCCCCTGGGCGCACTGGAGGCCGCCGACGCGGAAGCCGGTGATGACCTCGTCGAAGACCAAGAGCGCGTCGTGCTCCTGCGTCAGGTTGCGCAGCGTCTCGTGGTAGCCCTCGATGGGACGGACGATGCCGTAGTTGGCGAGGATGGGCTCGACGAGCACGCCCGCGATCTCGTCGCCGTGCTCTTCGAAGACGCGGTAGGCGGCCTTCTCGTCGTTGAACGGGACGGCGATGGTCTCGTCGGCGAACGACTGAGGGATGCCCGGGCTGGAAGGGTGGGTGTCGTCGAACGCGCCCTCGACGAGCGTGGTGTCCTGGGCGCCGTGGTACCCGCCCTGCATCACGACGATCTTGTCGCGGCCGGTGTACGCGCGGGCGAGCCGGCAGGCCGAGACCGTCGCTTCCGTCCCGGAGTTGACGAAGCGGATCATCTCGACGCTGGGCACGTGGCGGGTGACGAACTCCGCGAGTTCGACCTCGATCTCGGTGGGCATGCCGTACATCGGCCCCTCGTTGGTCTTGGACTGGACTGCCGACTGGACGGGCTCGGGCAGGTCGTGGCCGTACAAAAGCGGCCCCAGGCCCAGCACCCAGTCGACGTAGCGGTTGCCGTCGGCGTCGATGACGTGGCCGCCGTCGCCGCGGGCGACGAACTGCGGGTACGGTTCGACGGCCGCCCGGACGGCCGAGTTGACGCCGCCCGGCATGACCGACAGCGCCCGATCGTAGAGGTCACGGGACTGCTCGTGGTTCATGCCCGGGCCTTGGCGCGCCCGGATAAAAGGATTGACTCACTCGGCGGCGGCCGTCGCCGGTCCGGGACGTTACTCGTGGACGTCGAACTCGAGAACGTGGCTGCTCCCGCGGTCCTCGCGGTGGCGCTCCTGGCGCTCGAGTATCTCCGAGACGGTCTCCATGCGCTCCTCGAAGTCGCATTCGGCACACGAGACCTGGTAGGTCACGGGTCCTCTTTCACCCAATTCTTGGCCACGCCCGTCATGAGCATTTCGGTCGCGCAGTCGTCGCGGCTGGTACGGTCGGGCGTTCGGTCAGTCCTCGCAGGCGAACACCCGCATCGTGTGTCCGGTTTCGTCGCCGTGCTCGCGGACGGCGTCGGCCGGCAGCTCGTCGTCGTCCGCGCGGACGATCGTCTCGAACTCGCAGTCGGTACACTCTACTTTCATTCGCTGGGGATGCGTGCTCGTCATTCCGGTCACCGGGCGACTGTACGGCGGACTCGGCCTCCGCACGACAGCGGCGCGAGTGAATGACGTCACGGGTGCCATCCGATATCCAGCGACCCCTCCATGATCGGAGTCGAGGTCAGCGTCAGCGTTATGTAGCCCACTCTATACAAGGGACCGACGCGGAAAAAGGTACGTGCCGCCGCCCGCTGCGGGGACGTGTCGCCGCCCTCACCGCTCGACGAGCGACTTCGCGGTCCGAATGGCTGCCAACCGTAGCGAGACGCGCTGTCTGCGGTACCGGCTCTGGATCTCGGTCGCCTCGGTCTCGGGAGCGTCCATACCCTTGATTTAGGGCGCCCTAAAATAAATGTGACGCCGCGTCGCACGATCGGCGAACGCGGCCGTCCCGTCCGGGCGGGACCGGCGGGATTTACCGCTCGCTCGCGCAAGCAAGTGTCATGTCGTGGCTCGATTTGCTCGTCGGGAGCGGGCCCAGCCAGCGCGTCGTGATCGTCGGGACGGTCGCGCTGTACGTCGCGTTGCTCGTGCGCCGGCCCGAGGTCGCCCGCGAGAGCGCCCGCAGCGGCGTCGGCCAGTTCGCGAACCTGTTCACGCTGATCGTCGCGGCGCTGTTGCTGGCGAGCGCGATCGGGACGCTGCTGCCCGAGGAGGCGATCGTGCGCTACCTCGGCAGCGGGGGCGGCCCCGCCAACGCCGTGCTCGCGGGGCTGGTCGGCGGGGCGCTGTTCGGCGGGCCCTACGGCACCTACCCGATCATGCGCAGCGTCCGCGAGCAGGGCGCCGGCTACGTCGCCCTGCTGTCGATGTACGTCGGCGCCGCGCTCGTCATCTGGGCGGTCGTCCCCGAGCGGGCCGCGCCGACCGACGAGCGCGAGTGAGCCCGCGGCGCCCTCGCGGTTCCTCACTGGTTGGCCCCGGCGTTTAATGGCCCGGCGGTGGACGCGTCGGTATGCGCCTGGGTTACCACTGCGCGTCGTTTCACTTCCCCGAGAGCGACGAGTCGGCGTTCGAGTCCG
>JBDGSW010000093.1:0-12066 GCA_042217345.1 Haloarculaceae archaeon | reverse complement strand
TCAACGACATCGCCGAGCAGACGAACATCCTCGCGCTGAACGCCTCGATCGAGGCCGCCAGGGCCGGCGAGGCGGGGTCGGGCTTCGCCGTCGTCGCCGACGAGGTCAAGTCCCTCGCCGAGGAGTCCCAGCAGCAGGCCGGGCGCATCGAGACGATGGTCGACGACATCAAGACCGACATCGAGGACACCGCCGGCAGCCTGGAGACGACCACCGACCGCCTCGACGACGGCGTCGACCGCGTCGAGACGGCGATGGATCGCCTGGAAGGTATCGCCACCGCCGCCGAGGAAGCCGCCCAGGGCGTCGCCGAGGTCTCGAACGCCATCGACGACCAGGCGGCCAGCTCCGAGGAGATCGCCGCGACCGTCGACGACGCCGTCAACGAGATGAACGCGCTGCGCGAGGAACTGGAGGCCATCGCCGACGCCACCCGCGAGCAGCGCGAGAGCGTCTCCGAGGTCCGCGCGACCGTCGACCGACTCACCGACGGCGAGTGATCGCCGCCGGGGTCAGTCGTCTGCGGCGCGGGCGGCCTTCTCGATCTCGCCTTTGACCGCGACGGCGTCGAAGCCGTGGTCCGGGCGGAAGTTCACGAAGTCCAGGAACTCCCGTGCTTCGAGTAGGACCGCGGGCGAGTACGCCGAGCTGGCGGCTCTGACGGCGATTCTGGCGCCGACGATCGGTTCAAGGGCCGCCAGTGCGCAGGCCACGTCGTACGCGCGCGCGTCTTCGACCGCGTCCGCGCGGACGCTCGTGGCGTCGATGAAGTACAGTTCGCCGTCGGCGACCAGGACGTTCTCCCCGCGGAGGTCGCCGTGAGCCAGCCCGTCGTCGTGCATCTTCGCCAGGGCATCGAAGAGGGCCGGCGCCAGCTCGGCCACGGCCCCGCCGTCGAGCTCGTCGAGCGTCCGGAACGCGGGGAGGTACTCGAGCACCAGGACGCCGAGGCCGTCGGCCTCGAAGGCCTCCAGGGGTTCGGGCGCGCCGACGCCGAGTTCGCGCATGCGTTCGGTCGCGGCGAGTTCGCGTTCGGCCATCTCCAGGGGCGTGCCGAGGTGCTCGAAGAAGCCCTCGGTGCCGCTGGAGAAGGCCCCGAGGTTACGCCCCGCGGTCAGCAGCGCGTGGACCAGCGAGTTCTGCTCGGACATCACCTTCACGAACAGTCGGTCGTCGACGACGAGCGGCGTCGAGAGCCAGTTGTCGGCGTCGAGCAGTTCCACCCGGTCGGTCGCCACGTCGTAGCGTTCGCCGACCGCCTGGACGACGGGGTCCAGGCGGTCCCAGCTCAGGCGGCCGCGGAGGAGGCGACGGATGGCCATCGTCCGGAGAATGACGGGCGGTGGACAAAGCCCTTCGGGGGGAGCGAGGCACTCGCTTCGCTCGTGCCTCGGTTCGTGCGAACGGTGACCAGCGGGAGCCGTGAGCAGCGAGACGCTCCCTCCGGTCGCGTCTCGGAGCAGCGAGCGGAATCCGAAGGCCCAAGGTCACACCGGGCACCCCGACGCACATGGGAACGCCGCTCGACAGCCGCGAGGCACAGGTCCAGGAGGTCATCGACCGCCTCCACGCCGAGTACCCCGACTCGTCGATCTCGCTGAACTTCTCGACCCGGCTGGAGTTGCTCGTCGCGGTCGTGCTGTCGGCCCAGTGCACCGACGAGCGCGTCAACGAGATCACGCCCGACCTGTTCGAGACGTACCAGTCGGCCGCCGACTACGCCGCGGCCGACGAGGAGCAACTGGCCGAGGACATCTACGGCATCACCTTCCACAACAACAAGGCGGGCTACCTGAAGGGCATCGGGGAGATCCTGGTCGAAGAACACGGCGGCGAGGTGCCGGACACGATGGACGCGCTCACCGACCTGCCCGGGGTGGGACGGAAGACGGCGAACGTCGTCCTCCAGCACGGCCACCAGGTCGTCGAGGGGATCGTCGTGGACACGCACGTCCAGCGCCTGTCGCGACGGCTGGGCATCACCGACGAAGAGCGCCCCGAGGCCATCGAACAGGCCCTCATGCCGCTGGTGCCCGAGTCGGAGTGGCAGGACTACACGCACCTGCTGATCAGCCACGGCCGGGCGACCTGCACCGCGCGCAGTCCCGACTGCGCCGACTGCGTCCTCGAGGACCTGTGCCCTTCCTCCCGGGCGGACCACGACGTCGATCTCGCCAGCGGCGAGCCCTGGTGAGCGGTGGGAAACGTCGGCTTACTCCCGACAGGAGTCGATTACCCGGCGGCCATTGCCCTCCGAGCGGCGGGGTCGAGCGGGCGGTAGTCAGAGACCGAGGCGCAACCAATCGAGATCAGGACGCCAGCAACCTCCGGGAAGGCGAAAAAACGGTTTTGTCGCTACCGTCCCCCTACCAAATCGTAGGGTCGATAGGACGATCCTACGAGCGAAGACGCGGTCGGCGCGACCGCAGCGGGACGGCACTCTCGGGCAGCTCCCCACGAGTCGTCGCCCGGGCCGGTTCTGGCAGGGCCGGCCGGGACGCAGACAGGTCGCCGCGCCGATCACGCTGACAACGTCGTGACGCCGGGCGCGACCGCCCGGCACGTCGCTCGATTCGCTCGCAGTCGACTCCCACACGCACCATCTCGCAGGTCTCAGTCCATCTCCCGCGGCGGCCCGGCCTCGGACACGGGCCCGCCGCATCGACTGCCGCCCACCCGACGCCTCCGGCGGTCACCACCGGCCAGCGCCCACTCGGCCGCCGGACGACAGCCATTGCAGCCCTCCGCCCCTCCGCCCTTTCGGTTCTCTCGGCAGTTCTCCCCGCGGTTCTCCCGTTTCGGGCTCACCCGTGCAGCCAGTACTTGACCAGGTAGCGTGCCACGCCGAGCAGGTACGCCAGCAGCCAGAAAAAGAGGTACCCGAATACGCCGATGCGGATGCGTCGGCGCCAGTAATCGAGTTGCTCGGACCCGATCTCCGAGAGGAGCACGTCCGCGTCGTAGTCGTGATAGAGGTCGTGCTCGTACTTGGCGCGGAACACGCGGACGATTCCGGTGAAGCCGAAGGTGAGCATGGCGTACGCCTGCAGCCCGACGACCGCGTGCAGCATGGCGAAGCCGGTGAGCTGACCGAACAGCCGCGGGAGCATCCACCCCACGAGCGGAACGGTCGTCAGCGCCAGCCCCAGTCCGATGATCTCGAGGTGGCGAACGAGCACCCCCCAGGTGACGTTCTCGGCGTCAAGGATGTACCAGGCGCCGTACAGCAGACAGGGGAGGCTCAGCGTCACCGACGCGAGGACGAGCGTCGCGATCCACGTCGGGGACAACCCAGCCATGCCCGGCGGTAGGCGCAGGCGGCGCTAAAGCGTGCCGAAACCCCGACTGCGAGCGCGCGGACGGAAAGCGTAAACCGCTCCCCCGCGAACGGGGCGGTGATGGTGGACTCGCAGTCGACGGGCGCCGACGAGCCGGCCGACGAGGCGGCCGACGACGGCGACCCCCAGCCGGACGCGGCGCCGGCCGAGACGGTCTCGACCGAGGAGCTGCGCCGCCGGGTCGAACGCGAGTACGACTTCGAGGACTTCGGTCCCGAGGACATGGCCGCGATGTCAGCCGAGGAGTGGGAGGCGGCCTTCGATCCGGACACCTGGATCACCGGGCCGGAACTGCTCGACCGCGTCGAGGCCGACCTCAAACACCGCGTCCGGGAGCGCGACGTGTTCGCCCGCGTCGAGCGCATCGACGGCCGGGTCGTCGCCTACTCCGACGAGGGGTACGCGGCGGTCGAGCCCGACGGCAGCGTCGAGGGGTTCGGCACGGTCATGCGCGACGTCGAGCCCACGGTCGCGCTCTGCTCGATGGACTCCTACGAGGTTCCGGAAATGCCCGACGGCGAGGTGCTGCCCGACCCGGGCTCGGTCCCGGAAGGCAGCGGCGAACTGGGCAACCTCGTCCTGCAGGTCGTCGGCGGGACGCAACTGCTGGCGGGCGTGGCACTGGTGGTGGCCTGGCTGGCGTTCGTCACGGGCCTGCTCGCGCCGCCGACCGATGCTACGGGCGACGCGCTGAACCTGACGCTCGTGGTGCTGGCCGGACTGGGCTTTCTCGTCATCGGCGTCATCATGTTCGTCGTGGTCGCCAACGCCCGCCTGTCAGATCGCTTCCGCGCCGAGGAGTACCGCAACCGACTGCGCGCCGTCGGCATCGCCGGCGACGAGCGCCCCGAGTTCCTGCCCGTGGAGAACGGTCGCTGGGTCGAACCGGCCGACAGGGACCACGAAACCGGCGAGCGGTGAACAACAGCCACTCCCTGGCACGGACTCGCCGACGAGGACGCCCCCGCCGGGGCGACGCGGCCTCGCGGTATCCGGTGGGTTTATAAAAACCCAGGCCGCACCCATGCGTGTGATGAACAGGCGGGACTTCGTCCGGTCGGCTGGCGGTGCCGCCGGTGGCACCGCAGCCCTGGTCGGGGCCACGGGGACGGCCACAGCCCAGGAGAGCGGTGGTGGCGGCACGCCCAACTTCGACGGCTGGCTCGACGACGTCGGGAACTACGACGGCTCGGTCGCGGACAAGACCGGGAGCAAGGAGGTGACCGTCCAGGTCGGCGCCAGCGGCAACGGCGGCAACTTCGCGTTCGACCCGCCGGCGGTCCACGTCGACAAAGGGACCACGGTCCACTTCAAGTGGACCGGTAAAGGCGGCGGTCACAACGTCATCGAGAAGGACGGGAAGTTCGATTCCGGGGCCCCGGTCGCCTCGGCCGGCGAGCACTTCAAGCACACGTTCGACTCCGGCGGGATCTTCCCGTACTACTGCGAGCCCCACCGGTCGCTGGGGATGAAGGGCGCCGTCGTCGTCGGGAAGGCCGGCGCCGACTACGAGACGGTCGCCGCCGGCGGTGGCGGCGGACCGACCGACCCCTCCGAGATGGGGGTGCCGTTCCAGTCGCACTACGTCGGCGTGGTGACGATCCTGGCGATGATCGTCTCGCTCGTGTTCACGTTCTTCACGCTGAAGTACGGCGAGTCGCCCCACTCGAACGGAGGGAACAACTAACATGGCCTCCTCTGGCGGCAGTTACGGCGACATCCACCGCTACGAACCGCCTCGCGAGAGCACGGCGGCGGCGCTGGCGATCGTCCTGCTGACGATCGTCGAGGTCGTGTTCGTCGGCCTGTTCACCTACGGGCTGATCGCGGGCTGGGGCTTTTCCGCACTGGGCAACATGTACCTGGGCGGACTCCTGGCGATCATCTTCATCGACCTGGCGTTCATCCTGCTGCTGTATCGCAAGGAGTTCCTGCCGGACGTGATGATCGTCAAGAAGCGCCGGCGCAAGTGGGAAGACCTGTACGTGCGAGAGGACCAGGTGGACGGGACGTCGCTGTCCGACGAGGGTCCGCTGGAGAGCATGAAACGCGCGCTCTACCCATACTACAAGCGATAATCCATGCCAGTCGACGAAGACAAGTATCCGAGTGAGTCCGGTCGGCGCCGGTTCGTCAAGGGCGTCGTCGGCAGTGCAGCCCTCGCCAGTGTCGGGGTCGGCGGTGCGGCCGCGATCAACACGGCGACGAACCCGAGCGGGATCGGCGGCGGGATCACCAAGTTCATCGGGATCGAGAACGTCGCCGGGCCCGCCCCCCGCGGGATGCCGATCATCCCCATCGAGATCGACAGCGACGGCGCTCTCAAGGGCGTCTGGCCCAAGGTCCAGACCAAGACCGAACAGGGAAAGCAGGTGCAGGTCGCCGAGACGTCCGTCGGCGGCTACGACTACAAGTCCACCTGGTTCCAGTACTGCGGCGTCCAGAACTACACCGGGATCGAACCCGAGCCCCAGGCGGACGTGACGAACTTCTTCAAGTCGGCCGCCGGTTCGCCCTACGGCTGGCAGGGCGACTCCAAGTCCGCCGGTGACAAGCTGTTCGTCGACGACTTCTCCGATTACAGGCAGTGGGGCAACGGCATCGGGACCTCCGGGCTGGGCAAGCCCGCGATGGCAACCTGGCGCTCGGACGCCGAGAACGTCCAGACCATCCCGGTCCAGGTGCTGCGCAGCACCGAGATCGAGAAGCTCGCCGCCGGCAAAGGGAAGTACGCCGACCTGCCCGACGCCGTCCACGGGTTCGTCGACGCGGCGACCGACCAGGGGTTCATCGCCTGGCTCGATAAGTGCACGCACTTTTGCTGCGTGCCGGGCTTCAAGGCCTCGCCGGCCAGCGAGAAGTTCGAGGCCGAAAACGAGGTGTACTGCCCCTGTCACCAGTCGGTGTACGACCCGTTCAGTCCCGTCGAGAAGTCCTTCGTCGCGCTGCCCCGCCCGGAGGACAATTCATCATGAGCCTGGAACCACGAGACGAGTACGACCGCGACGAGTGGATGGAAGAGCGCGACCTCAGCGTCGTCGAGGAGCGGTACCTCGCGACGCTGATGTGGTTCGACAAGCGCCTGCGGCTGGTCGATTATCTGGAGTTGCTGGAGGGCATGTACTACAAGATCAACCTCCAGTTGCCCAAGAGCCACACCGAGCAGTACGGGCTCGACAACAAGTTCTGGTACTGGTACCCGCTGTACGCCCTGGGGTCGTTCTCGATCCTGGCGTACCTCGTCGCGGCGGTCACCGGCTCGCTGCTGGGCTTTTACTACGCGCCAGCAGCCGCGAGCGCCAACGGGGACCCCACCGTCGCGTACAACCAGATCTCGTTCATCATGACGGACCTGAACTTCGGGTACATGCTCCGCAGTGTCCACCGGTGGGCCGCCCAGATCATGACCGGGGCGGTCTTCCTGCACATGCTGCGCGTGTACTTCACGGGCGCGTACAAGGAGCCCCGCGAGATGAACTGGCTGATCGGCATCGTCCTCATCTCGCTGACGATGGTGTTCGGCTACACCGGGTACCTGCTGCCGTGGGACCAGCTGTCCTACTGGGCGGGCACCATCGGCGTGAACATGGCGCTGTCCATCCCGCTTGCCGGCGAGTGGGTCGCCCAGTTGCTGTTCGGCGGGTTCACGCTGAGTCAGGCGACGCTGCAACGCATGTACATCATCCACGTGTTCCTGCTCCCGTTCGTGGTGACGACGCTGATCGCCATCCACGTCGGCATCGTCTGGATGCAGGGCATCGCGGAACCCCACTGATCCATGAGCGACAACAACGAGACGCGCGCGGACGGCACCGGCATCGTGCCGCCGGACGACGAGACCCCGACCTGGCGCGAGCGCAAGGAGCGCACACAGGGGCTCGCCCGGCTGACCTACGAGTACTTCGAGCGCTCGCGGCGCGAGGACCAGGACCTGCGCCAGCAGTCCAGCTACCTCGAGCGCGACGTGCTGGGCTTTCCGGCCTGGCCCCACGAGACGATCCGCAACCTCGCGCTGGCGAGTTTCTTCGTCGGCATGATCGTGTTCCTGGCGGCGACGCTGCCGCCCCACCTGGAGGCGCCGGCCAACGCCAGCCAGACCCCGGCGATCATCCTCCCGGACTGGTATCTGTACTGGTCGTTCGGCCTGCTGAAAATGGGCGACCTCAATCCCGCGCTGGCGCTGCTGAACGGCAAGAAGCTGATGGCCGACCAGACGTTCGGCGTGCTCGCGAACCTGGTGGTCGTCGGGGCGATCGCGATCGTCCCGTTCCTCAACAAGGGCAGCGCCCGTCGGCCCGTCGAGCAGCCGTTCTGGGCCGCGGTCGGCGTCGGCGGCGTGGTCTTTTCGATCACCATCGCCGCGCTGGCAGTCAAGAACCTCATGCCACTTGACGCCCACCTGCTGTTCGACCTGACGTTCCTGCTGCCGTTCGTGGCGGGCTTTTTCACCTACGCGGTGCTGAAGTCCATGCGCGAGGGGTACATGTTCACGCTCAACCGGCGGTACTACCGGCTGCGCCCGCCGAAGTGACCCCCGCCGCCATGTCCCCGGACGATTCCACCGGCGCGGATTCGGCCCCCGGCCGGGACGGCCGCCGGGATGTCGTCGTCCCGCTGCGCGTCTACAAGGCCGTCACCGTCTTCTCGACGCTGTTCGCGATCCTCTCCGTCGTCGCCGGCTTCGCGCTGCTCGACGACGCGACCCAACGCGCGACCGCACCGCTCTCGCAGGTCGACCCCGTGGTCGCGCTACTGGGCGTAGCCGTCATCGCGCTCGGCGCGGGCACGTACGCGTTCTCGACGCGCTTCAGGGCTGCTGGAATGCGAACATCTAAGGGAGAGACAGACGACGTGGGTGACAATGGCTGACGAATTCGCGAAAGGGCTCGCCATCCTCATGGGCGGCGGGCTCGGCTGGTTCGTGCTGGCGGGGTGGTACAACACGCCCAGTTTCGAGGGACCGCAGTTGCTCGGGCCGCCGCCGGAGAGCCTCGACGTCTACGGCCAGCTGGCGATGGTCCTCAAGGACGTCCTGTTCTGGTTCGCCATCGTCGGCGCCCTCACGTTCTGGATCGTCCTCCCGGCGCTGGAGGAGGCCCGCAACGCCTGGGCCGATCGCTGACGAGCGCCGACTCGCTCACCGTCTTCCGGGTCCGACACCTCCCACAGCCGCGCGGTCGCGCAGTCCTCGAGGACAGGAGCCACCCACTCAGCCGCAGGAAGCGCCCAGCCCAGCCGCTACCCGACGGACGGACCCGTCGGTCAGGGGAAAGCGCTGGCAGAAAACGAGGCGGAGATCAGACGACGGCCGACCAGAACGGCTTGATGATGAAGAACACCGAGAGGTAGCCGACGTACAGCAAGACGAGGATCGACGCGGCGATGGCGCCTTTCGGGCGCTCGAGGTCGACGCCGCGGCGGGCTTCGACCTTCCGGGCCTCGAACTCGAAGAAGTCCGTGAGGAACAGGCCGACGACCAGCACGGACACGACGATCCCGGCGTGGTGGTGCAGCGTCAGGTAGTAAAACGCCGCGAGGACCAACAGGACGTTCGCGGCGACGTGGGGTGCGTAGCGGTTGACGGCCTCGCCGCCGCCCGCCTCGGCCTGGCTGACGTGCCGGCGGTGAGCCAGCGATCGGGTGAGCATGTTGAGCACGACCAGCGCGAGCAGGACCCATCCCATCCAGCCGGCGAGCAGCCTGTCCAGCGGTCCGAACAACGTGACAGACGGTTCCATACCCCAACGTCGAAGGTCAGTGCATTATAGCTTTTCCAAGCCGATCGACCGCGAGCGCGGGGACGCCCCGCCTACGTGTCGGTACTGCGACGCGTTGGCGGCGTCAACAGCGACAGCGAGCCGGCGGGGGAGATCGTCACGCGCTGGCCCGCCTCGACGGGGCCAGTCTCGCGGACGTCGGCACGCAGCGTCACGGGCGCCTCGTCGCGCTCGACGCGCAGCCGGACGCTCTCGGCAGGGACGACCCAGCGGTCGGCGTCGGTCGTGAACGGCGCGACGGGGACGACGGCGACGACGCCGGTGCCCCGGGCCACGCGCGGGCCGTCGACCCGGTGGGCGTAGCCGTGACTGCCCGCCGGCGTCGCGACGACGAGGCCGTCCGCGCGGACGCGCGACACCTCGCTTCCCCCGGCCCTGACGGAGAACTCGGAGATCTGGGCGGGCTCGGCAGTCACCAGAAACCACTCGAAGAGGGCGTGCGAGCGGACGGTTCCGTCGACGCTCGCAACGAGGACGGGCAGCGCGGTCGCGTCCGCGTCGCCGGCGACGGCGCGATCGAGCGCCTCGGCGACGTCCCCGTCGGGGACGGAGGGCACGCCAGGGCCGGCGTCGACGGCCAGCACGGGTGGCGCCGGCACGCCGTCGGCAACGAGCGCCGAGAGCGCGCGTTCGCCCCGGGCGACGACCAGCGCCGGCTCGGCGCCGAGCACGGCGTCGGGATCGCCGACGACCGCCTCGCGGTCGAGGGCGGAGACGGCGTCGCGGACGGTCGCGCCGGCGTCGCCGACGAGGCCGACGGGGCCGGAGGGGGGCGCTGTCATGTCCGGTGGTTGGGCCAGGCCGGGAAAAAGCATGCGGGTCCCGAGCGCGCCGATCGTGCCGGACGGAGGGAGGGCCGCGCCGGCGGGCGGATCTGTCAGAACGTCCGGAACGGTCAACACTTTTTGTCTGGCGGTCCGTTCGGCGAGGTATGCGGGAATTGTTAGACGAGTGGCGGCCCGTCGTCGACGACGCCATCGCCGACGTGCTCCCCAGGGGGGTCGACGAGGCGTACCTCACGGACTTTTTCGGCGACGCAACGTACCAGTACGATCCGGACGCGATCCAGGCTGCGCTGGCCGATCCCATCTGGGAGCTGCTGGATCGCGGGGGCAAGCGGTGGCGGGCGGTTCTCTTTTTGGTCCTGGTCGACGCCTTCGGAGAGGACCCCGAGGAGTACCTGCCGTACGCGACCATTCCCGAGATCCTGCACAACGGGACGATCATCGTCGACGACGTCGAGGACGGCGCGACGATGCGCCGCGGCGGCCCCGCCCTCCACCACGAACACGGCACCGACGTCGCTCTGAACGCCGGCAACGCGATGTACTTCATCCCGCTGAAGATCATCACCCATGACCCGGGTGACCTGCCCGACGAGACGCGCCTGGCCGCCTACGAGATGCTCATGCACGAGCTCAACCGCACCCACCTCGGCCAGGGGATGGACATCCACTGGCACAACCAGCGCTCGATCACCATCGGCGATGACCAGTACCTCGAGATGTGCGCCTGCAAGACCGGCTGTCTCGGCCGCATCGTCGCGCGGCTGGCCGCCATCGTCACCGGCCAGCCCGACGACGTCGAGCGGGCGGTCGCCGCCTACGCCCAGTCGCTGTCGGTCGCCTTCCAGATCGGCGACGACATCCTCGACGTCGAGCACAGCTTAGAGCGGGCCGGTGACTTCGGGAAGGCCTTCGGCAACGACGTCCGCGAGGGCAAAAAGACCCTGATGGTCATCCACGCCGCCGAGCACGCCCCGCCCGAGGCCGTCGCGCGCCTGGAGGAGATCCTCTGGCGCGAGGACACCACGGACGATGAGGTCCGCGAGGCCATCGACGTCCTGCAGTCGGCCGGGAGCGTCGAGTACGCCCGCGAGCGCGCCCACGACCTCTCGGCGCGCGCCGCCGCCCACCTCGACGACCTCGACCTGGAACCCGACGCGGCGGCGGACCTCCGGGAGTTCGCCCGCTTCGTCGTCGAGCGCGACGCCTGAGGGGCGGCGGCGAGCGGCGACCGAGTCCGGTGATCGGGCGCCGGCGCGGTCGGGGGGACTTGGGCAGGTTTTTAGCAATCGCCTCTCAACGGACTACGTACAATGGGCGTCGCAGACGACACCACGGAGGACCACGGTGGGCACGACGGGCACCACCTCCCCGCGGTCGAGGACTTCCCGCGGGGCTTCGGCGAAGCCAGCTGGTGGCCGTTCATCACGACGATCGGCGCCACTGGCTTTTACGTCGGTGCCGCGCTGTGGGTGATGAGCCGCGGCGAGAGCCCGCTGGTCGGGCCGATGGTCGGCCCCGGCGTGTTCATCGCCAGCGCGTTCGTCTTCCTGGCCGGCCTGTACGGCTGGCTGTACCACGCCTTCGTGGTCAACTTCTGGGAGCAAGGCACGAGCGAACACGGCAGCACCACGCTGCGCTACGGGATGATGCTGTTCCTCGGCACGGAGATCGCCACCTTCGGCGCCGGGTTCGTCTATTACTTCTTCATCCGCGCGGGCGCCTGGCCCCCGACCGGGGCCGAGCTGCCCCAGCTGTTGAGTTCGCTCGTCGTGATCAACACCGTCGTCCTGGTGGCCAGCAGTTTCACTCTGCACTTCGCGCACACCTCGCTGCTGAAGGGTAACCACCGCCGCTTCGTCGGCCTCACCGCCGTGACGCTGGTGCTGGGCGCGATCTTCCTGGCCGGCCAGGTCTTCGAGTACCACGAGTTCATCGTCGCCGAGGGGCTCACCCTCAAGGGCGGCGTGTTCGCCAGCGCCTTCTTCGGGCTGACCGGCCTGCACGGGCTGCACGTGACGATGGGCGCCGTACTCATCAGCATCGTCCTCGCCCGCGGGCTCATGGGGCAGTACTCCCCGGAGAAACACACCTCCGTCAGCACCGTCTCGATGTACTGGCACTTCGTCGACGCCGTCTGGATCTTCCTCGTCGTCGTCATCTACG
>JBDGSW010000020.1:0-12239 GCA_042217345.1 Haloarculaceae archaeon | reverse complement strand
CCCCCTGGATCTCGTCGATGTCCTCCTCGGCGATCTCCGCGCCGAGTTCGTTGTCGGCGCCGACGCCGTGTCCTTTCACCCGGGCCTGGCCGATCAGCACCCGGTTGTCCTCCGGTACGCGTTCGAGTCCGAGTAGGTCGGCTTTGGCGGTGTTGACGGCGACGGCCGAGCGGACGATCCCGCTCCCGGTTCGCTCGTCGTACTCCAGGAACTTATCGACGATTTTCCCGCCCGCCTGGCCGAACCCGATCATCGCGAGTTTCATAGCTTCGTCTCCGTGTGAAGGGAAACTGTCCCATAACGGGTATAAGTTTTACCCCCCAGTATCACTCGGGAGAACGACGGCGACCCCGCTCAATCGCCCGCAAGCGCCGCGATTAACGACCACTTACCGCCGCGGCTAAGGATCCCTTATCGCCCGGATTCGAGGGACTCCCCCAGCGTGGTGAGGTCGGCGGGATCGACCCCGAAGACGGTCACGTCGTTTTCGCTCGTCGTGTTGTCGAACCGCAGCGAGCGATACTGGTCGGCGCCCATCGGCGCGCCCGGCACCTCGCCAAGCGCCTTCAGCCCGAGGCCGGCCAGCCCCATGGGGACGGGGACGACCCGGACGCCCGGGCGGACCAGCGTGGCGATTTGCTTCAGCGTCAGCACCTCGGGGCCGCCGATCTCGTAGGTCTCGCCGGCGTGTTCCTCGTCCTCGACCGCGTCGGCCAGCAGCGGGACGAAGTCCCCGACCCAGATCGGCTGGAAGCGCGTCCGCTCGCCGCCGCCCGGAAGCGGCGCCACGCCCGGGGGCACCAGCGTCCGCGTGAACGAGACGAACTCCCCGCCCTCGCCGAAGACGACCGACGGCCGGACGATCGCCCACTCCAGGTCCGACGCGCGGACCAGCTCCTCGGCCTCGCCCTTCGCGCGGATGTACGCCGTCGGGCCCTCCGGATCGGCGCCGAGCGCGCTCAGGTGGACGAGCCGCCCCACGTCGTGGGCCTCGGCGGCGCGGATCACGTTGCGCGCGCCCTCGGTGTGGACCGCGAAGTGCTGGCGGTCGCCGCCGCTGGGCTTGAACAGCGGCGACAGCGCCACCAGGTAGACCACGGCGTCCCGCCCCTCGAAGGCGCCCTCCATGGAGTCGTAGGCCGTCACGTCCCCGCGAACGGTCTCGACGCCCGCGGGGAGGTCCTCGTCCTCGGGCGTCCGCGAGAGGACGGTCACGTCGTGCCCGCGGTCGAGCAACTCGCGGCTCAGGTGCGTGCCGATGAATCCGCTGCCGCCGACGACCAGGACGTTCATGCCCGTCACGTCGTGTCAGCGGCGGTTAAAACTACCGCGCTGGCGGACGACAGACCGGTAGGCCTCGGGCCACAGCGGCCCCGTATCGCGACGGACGAGTACCGGCGAACGCCCGTTTCCGCCGGCGCTCGACCCCGTTCGTTTACGTGCTCGCCGTCCCGAGAGGGCGCATGCTCATCACGCTGGAGGGCCTCGACGGCAGCGGCAAGACCACCCTCTGGGAGCGCCTGCGCGGGGCCGTCGACGCGACGTTCACGCGCGAGCCCACCGACTCGTGGTACGGCGATGCCGTCGCGCGCTCGATTCGGGACCCCGACGCCGACCCGCTCGCGGAGCTGTTCCTCTACACCGCCGACCACGCCGACCACCTCGCGCGCGTGATCCGCCCCGCGCTGGCCGCCGGCGACGTCGTCGTCTCCGATCGGTACTCGGACTCGCGGTACGCCTACCAGGGCGCCAGCCTCGAGGGCGTCGTCGACGATCCGCTGGCGTACGTCCGCTCGATCCACGAACCGTTCACTCGCCCGCCGGATCTCACCCTCTACCTCGACGTCCCGCCCGCCGTGGGCGCCGAGCGCGCCGGCGCGACCAACAAGTTCGAGCAGGCTGCCTACCTCGAGGCCGTCAGCGACAACTACGAGCGCCTGATCGCGGCCGACCCCGAGCGGTTCGTCCGCATCGACGCGACCCGCGACCCCGACGCGGTGCTGGCGGCCGCCCGCGCGGCCATCGACGAGCGCCTGGAAGAGCGAGCCCCCTAGACCGTGTCCGGGACCTCGACCTCGTCGGGCGCGGGCATCCAGAAGTAATCGAAGGCGATCCCGATGGCCATCGGGAGCACGAGCGTCAGTCCGACGACCGTGGCGCCGTTGCCCAGGTTCGGCCCGAGGCCGAGGACGCCGCTCAACACGAGCGTGGTCGCGACCAGCGGGATCGGCGTGAGCACGAGCGCGTACAGGGCGCTCCCCCAGGTCGTCGCCAGCCGAACGCGGAAAAAGCGGGTGGCGAGCGCCGCGATCGCCGCGTTCAGGCCGACGATGACGAGCAGTCCGACGACGTCGGCCACCCCGATCATGGCCCACCGTTGGTGCCCGGGCCCCTTTGCCGTGTCGGGTCGGGCGAACCCGACGGTCCCGCGCGGCGGCTCACTCCAGGCAGATGTAGGTGCGCGTGTCGGCGACGCCGTCGAGGTTGCGGATGTCGCTGGCGACCGAGTGCATCACGTCGTAGACCTCCTCGCCGGCGGCCTCCACGATGACGTCGTACGCACCGGCGACGATGTGCGCCTCCGATACCCCCCGCAGGTCCCGCAGCGTCGCGAGCAGCTCCTCGGAGTTGCCCGCCGCGTTCTTGACCATGATGTAGGCCCGCACCATTGCTGAACCGTGATACTCCGTCACACCTCAAAAGCCTATCCCCGGCCCCGCTGCCGCGCGGATCCCGCAGACTCCGGCCGCCCTGGGACCCGCGACCGGGATAGCTTTATGGCCGGTCGTGGCCGTACGTGTAGTATGCGATTCGTTATCGTGGGTGCCGGTCGCGTGGGGTTGCGAACGGCGCGGGTGCTGCGCGACAGCGACCACGAGGTGGTCCTCGTCGAGGTCGATCCGCAGGCCGTCGAGCGCGCCCGGGCCGAGGGGTTCGACGTCGTCTCGGGCGACGGCTCGACGGAGGGCGCGCTCGCGCAGGCCGACCTGGCCGCCGCCGACGCCCTCGGCGCGCTGACCGGCGACCTCAACGACAACTTCATCGCCTGCATGATCGCCAAGCACCACGGCTGTCGGACCGTCCTCCGCATCGACGAGGACTACCGCGAGGACGTCTACCGGAAGTACGCCGCCGAGGTCGACGAGGTGATCTACCCCGAGCGCCTGGGCGCCATCGCCGCGAAGAACGCCCTGCTCGGCGGCTCCAGCCGCGCCATCGCCGACGTCGCCCGCGACCTCCAGCTCGTCGAGTTCACCGTCGCCGAGGACTCCCCCATGCGCGGGTACACCCTCTCGGAACTGGAACTGCCGGCCGATTCGGAGGTGCTGGCGTTCGGCAAGCAGGGCGAGGTGTACGGCCTGCCCGACGCCGACGCTTCGCTGGAGACCGGCGACCGCCTCGTCGTCCTGGCGGACTTCTCGGTCCTCGACGACGTCCGCCGGATCGTCGTCGGCGCCGCGACCGGCCGCGCCGCCGCGACGGGAGGCGCCTGAGATGGTCGTCGCCTACGTCCTCGTGAAGGCCCACGCCGGCGACGCCGACCGCATCCGCGCCGACATCGCCGCCGTCGAAGGCGTCGTCGACGCCTCCATCGTCGCCGGCGACGTCGACTTCATCGCCAAGGTCGAGGTCGACTCCCCCGCCGCCGTCAAGGACGTCGCCGCCGCCGGCATCCAGAGCATCGACGGCGTCGAGGAGACCCAGACGTACATCGCGATGGACTAGCACCTGCACCATTTTTCCGCTTGGGTGCGCATCACGCACCGCTCTCTGCTCACGGGCGGCGAAGCCGCCCGTTCGCACGGCTCGAGGGGGCGAAGCTCCCTCGGTGGCGCAAAAAATCTGCACCAAAAAAGCGCGAGCGGCGGAGCCGCTCGCGTGAACCGGCGCCTCCGCCGCCGGATGCTACTGCTTCCGATTTGGATCGATCGGGCCATCACCGGCCGTTTCCGCTTCCGGCCTGCAGTTGCACGCCGAACCCCTATCGGCGTCAGGGCCCTCTCTCCGGACATGGAGACCGACGACGAGCGGCGGTTCCTCGACGAGGACGAGATCGACGAGAACGAGCGGCTGCGCGAGGACGTCGACACCACCGACGACGCGGTCCCGTCGGCGTCCGGGTGGGGCTGGGGCATGGAGTGGCCCCCGATCTACCGCCGCGAGGACGACGAATATGCGGGCGAGCGCCCCGCCGCGGCCGCGGACGACGACGGCTGGTGGGACGAGGGACTCATCTCGCTCACGCTGCTGGTGGGCGTCGCGCTGTTCCTGTTCCCCGAGCCCGCGACGTCGGTACTGGGCATCGCCCTCATCTTCCTCGGCGGGTTCGCCTGGGTCGTCGACGCGCTGGCCTGAGCGGCGCAGTCGCTCACAGCGGCATCGACCCCGACGCGCCGCCGTCGCCGCCGCCGCTGCGGGCGTCGTCCAGCAGGTCCGCGACCGCGCCGGTGTACTCGTAGCCGGGGACGATCCCCTCGACGTACGTCCCCTCGACGTATTCGGCCATCGCCTTCAGCACTTCGGGGGCGCGGTCGGCGTTGCCGTACGCGACGGTCAGCGTCGCGACGACCTCCGGCCCGTCCTCGGCGACGTCGAGCTCCGCCAGATCGACGTCCGCCCGGGTCGACTGCGGGGCGTCCTCGAGGCGGCGCTCGAAGGTCTCGAACCAGCCGGCGGCGACCGCATCGCCCACCTCGTCGGTCGTGGCGGACTCGAGCGTGGGCGCCCGGACGGTCAGCGCGTACTCGATCGCCCAGTCGTCGGTGTCGGCGGCGGCCACCCGGCCGCCGAATCGGGTGGTGGTCACCGCGAACCCGCCCGCATCGGCGGGTTCGAAGGCCTCGTGGTCGGCGAAGGCGTCAGCGGCGCGCTCGGGGAACTCCTCGTCCTCGGTCATCACTCGCCGGTACCCGGTCGACCGGCAAAAGCGCGTTGCGTCGGGGCGCGGGGCGCTCGCGGTGGGCCCGTCGCCGCGACCGGCATGAGGGGACGGGGGTTCGAACCCCGGAACTCCTACGAGACGGGTTCTTAAGACCCGCGCCGTTGACCGCTTGGCTACCCCCTCGCGTCCGCGTGCCCACTAGTTCCCGACGCGGTTTACTGCTTTTCGGTTGGACTCACTCGCCGACCCACTCGACGGTGCCGAGGTGGTCGCCGACCAGCGCGTCCTCGATGGCCTGGATCACCGAGACGGGGTCGGCCGTGCCGCCGGCGCGCTCGACGCTGCCGACGGTCTCGGGATCGAAGTCGAGGTCGAGCGCGTCGTAAACTGGCTCGAGGACGTCGGCGATCGCCTCGTGTTCGGCGACGACCACGATCCCGGCGACGGTGGCGGTGTGGCGCTCGACGCGCTGGGCGAGCCCGGCCACCTTCCGGCCGTCGACCTGTAGCGACTGGGTGCCCGGACAGAACGAGTGGTCGGGCTCGCCGCGTTCGGCGTCGACGCCCAGCCGCGCGAGCGCCTCCCGGAGGTCGACCCGGGCCTCGGCGTAGCGCTCGTCGAGGCTCCGGCGGCCCTCCTCGATGGGCTCGACGCGGGCGAACGCGACGGTCCGGCCGGTGAAGGCGACCGCGCGGCCGCCGACCGCGCGCTCGGTCGGCTCGAAGCCCCGGTCGGCGGCGATCTCCCGGGCTCGCTCGTACCCGTCGCACCGGCGGTCGCGCGGGCCGAAGGCGAGCTGTCGGTGGGGACGCCAGACGCGCACGCCCGGTTCACCGCCGACGGCGCGCTCGACGAGCCGCCGGGTGACCGACCGGTCGGCGGCCACGTCCCCCGCGCGCCCCCGGAACACGTGCATGTCTGCATGTCACGTCACCCACCGGATAAGGGTTTGCCGATACGGTGACCGCCCGACGCTCCCCGGGTCGCCCCACACACCGCCGCCCGCGGGGTTCATGCCCACCGGGTGCCAACCTCCGGCGATGGCGGTCACGCTCGGGCCCGACGCGCTCGCCCCCTACGCCCGCGTCTCGCTGTTCAACTCCCCGTACCCGGCCCACGACCGCGGCTGCGCCGTCGACCTGTACCCCGACGCCGGCGGGGCGGCGCCCTCGCCGGTCGCCGGCCGCGTCCGCGACGTCCGCTCGGTCGACGCCCCGGCGAAACCGTACGCCGAGCCCCGGGACCACCTCGTCCTGATCGAGACCGACGAGTACGTCGTGCGCGTCCTCCACGTCGACCCGGCCGTCGAGCCCGGCGACGCGGTCGCGCGCGGTGACTCGCTCGGCCGGCTGCTCCGCTCGGGCTTTTTCGCCCCCTGGGTCGACGGCCACCTCCACGTGGGCGTTCGCGAACCCGGCGCGAACCACGTCCGGGCGTCCGGGTCCCTCCCGCTGCGCCTGGCCGTCGACCTCGAACCCCTCCGCTGGGACGGCCTCGGAACGGTCGTCGCGACCGGCGAGACGTGGGCGCGCCTGGATGCGCCCGTCCACCCCGACCCCGGCGGGGCGTTCGCCGGCATCGCCGCCGGCGGGGGCCTCCTCGACGGCGGCCTCCCGCACTACGACGGCGGCGGGATCCTCGGCGGGGCGATCGACGACGGCGGCGGCGAACGCCCGATATCACTACTGGGCGAGCGCGTCGGCACCGCCCGGGGGCGGACCGTCGAGTGGGCCGACGTCACCGTCCGCGCGAACGGCCGCCCGCTCACCGGGCTGTCGCTGTTCCTGGCGCGCGAGCAGTGGGGGCTCAAACTCGTCTGTCCCGACCACGGGTTCGCTGTCGGCGACGACGTGACCGTGACGGTCGAGCGGTCGTAGCCGCTCAGCGCACGCTCGCTCGCCGTCTGTTCACTCGCCGTCGGCGTCCGGGTCGGGCGCCGCCTCGTCGGTCGCGCCCTCGACGGCCCACAGCCAGGCGTCGAGTTCCGAGAGGTACGCCCGCGCGAGGGCCGTGATCCCGACGGTGCCGTCGGCGGCGTCCGCGTCGCCCACGTCGGACAGCGCCGTCCCGATCTCGGTGGCGTCGCCGAGCGCGTCGCGCGCGACGGCGTACTGCCGGCCGTCGGCGCCGATCCAGACGACCGTCTCGCCGTCGGTCGGCTCGGCGGCCGCGTCTGCGCTCCAGGTTTGCTCGACGCGGATGCGGTCGTCGCTCAGGTCGTCGAAGACGGCGCGGAGCGCGGCGGCGCGGTCGTCGTCGGCCCACTCGCCGAACGCGGGCGCGGCCGCGGCGGCCGCGGCGTGGTCGTGGAGCTCGGCGACGGCGCTGCAGAAGGCGCTGCAGTGATAGCGGAACTCGTCGGCGTCGAGGCGCTCGCGGTCGCTCCAGGCGTGGCCGTCGTCGGCCCGCTCCATCCGCCGGAGATAGAACTGCGCCTCCCGGTACTTGTCGCGGATCGCGGGTCGGACCTGGCGCTGCATGTACCTCCTCCCTTCGCCGCCGACGCCCCTGCCCTTTCTTGCGAGTCGGTTCCGCGTTCCTCCGCCGAGGGCGTCGCGCGGCCGGCAGTCCGCGCCGATGGGCAGTAGCCGCCGGCTACCGCCCGCCCGCCGCGGCAGCCGGGCGCGCGCCGAGAGTTTGCGATCTGAAAGAACCAATGGGTAAAAGAGACCGGCTGGCAAACCGTGTCGTACCCATGGCCAACGACCTTCCGGAGGGTGCGCCAGTGATGCTCCGGATGTCCGTCGAGCGCGACAACGGCTACCTGTCGTGGCTCGGCGTCCAGCTGGAGGACATCGAGTACGGCGCCGCCGAGCTGTCGATCCCGTTCGACGAGCGCTTCGCCGACAAGGACGCCGACCCGCCGGCCGTCCACGAGGGGATCACGGCGACGCTGGCCGCCCAGACCGGCGAGCTCGCCATCCGGACGACCATGCCCGACCCCGTCAACGACCGCGTGGCGGTCCTGAACCTCGACGTCAACTACCACGCCGCGGCCGTCGACGACCTCACGGCCGTCGGCGAGGTGGTCGACGCCGGCGACGGCTCGGCGGTCGCCGCCGTCACCGTCGAGAGCCGCGACGCCAACGGCGATCTGTGCCCCGTCGCCTCCGGCCAGAGCGTCTACCGAATCGGCGACTGACCGCCACGGCGCCCCTCCCTCCGGTCGCGGCCCCGGCCGTTCTCAGGCGAACTCCACGTCCGCCAGTTCCGTGACCTCGCCGAACAGCCAGTCGGCGTGTTCCAGCGCGTACTCGCGGTGACCCTCCTCGATGTAGCCGATGGCGTCCTCGACGAGCACGGGCCGGTAGTCCCGCAGCCCGGCGCTCCCGGCGGTGTGCAACACGCAGACGTTCGCGAGCGTCCCGCAGATCACCAGGTCGTCGATCCCGCGCGCCGACAGCCACCCGTCGAGTTCGGTCTGGTAGAACGCGTCGTAGGTGTGCTTCTCGACGACGTGGTCGGCGTCTTCGACGGGCAGGTCGTCGACGAGTTCGGCCTCCCAGGAGCCCTCGACGACGTGTTCGCCCCAGCGCTCGAACTCGTCGTAGTAGTGGGCGTCGTCGAACTGCTCGGGCGGGTGGACGTCGCGCGTGTAGACGACGCGGGCGCCGGCGTCGTGGGCGCGGTCGACCAGCTCGGCGGCGGGCTCGACGACGGCTTCGCTCTCCGGTGCGTAGAGGCTCCCGTCGGAGTGACAGAACCCGTTCTGCAGGTCCACGACCACCACCGCGGTGGCGTCGCTGTCGAACTCCATGCCCGACGCTTGCGCCCGCCGGGAACTAATCGTTTGCCGCCGCCCTCCCGCACGACTTTTGCCCGCGGGCGTCCAGGCCAGAGGCATGCGCAAGCTGTCCGGACTGGCCGTCGTCGTGCTGGTCGTGCTCGCCGGCTGTAGCTCGATGCCCGGGTTCGCGGACCAGCCCCCGGGGTCGACGCCGCAGGCCGGGACCGGCGGCGCCGCGGGGGCGCCGGGCGCGCCGCCCGATCCGCCCGGCGACCGAATCGGCTGGGAGGACGGCGTCTGGTACAACGAGTCCATCCCCGTGACCAACGACGACGGGCTCAACGCCAGCGAGCGCGAACTCGTCGTCGCGCGAACCGAGGCGCGCGTCGAGCGCGTACGCCACGAGGAGTTCAAGCGCTCGGTCCCCATCACGATCGTCTCGCGCCAGGAGTACCGCAATCGCAGCCGGACGAGCTACTCGGCGGCCTTCCGGACGTTCGACAACGCGAAGTTCGAGGCGCTGTTCATGATCGGCGAGGATCGGGACTCGCTGGCCGTCCAGCACCAGAACCGCGGCTCGAACGTGCTGGCGTACTACGACACGCACAACGACACCATCACCCTCATCTCCAGCGGGGGCCAGCCCCGGATCGACAGCGAGTCGACGCTGGCCCACGAGCTCACCCACGCCCTCCAGGACCAGTACCACAACCTCTCGGCGCTGCAGGCCCCCACGCGCGACGGACACAACGGCCTGAACGGGCTCATCGAGGGGGAGGCGCACCTCGTCGACCTCGAGTACAAGCGCCACTGCGGGCACGACTGGCAGTGCGTCTCGGGTGGCGGCTCCGGCGCGGGGTCGATGGCCGACCTCAACGTGGGCGTGTACCTGCTGAACTTCTTCCCGTACGCCTCGGGCCCGCAGTTCGTGCAGTACCTCCACGACCACGGCGGGTGGGCCGCCGTCGACCGGGCGTTCGACGACCCGCCGGAAAGCGCCGAGCAGGTGATCTACCCCGAGAAGTACGTCAATCGCGACTCGCCGACGACCGTCTCGCTACCGGCGGCACCCGGCGGCGGCTGGGAGCGGGTCCGCCCCGACGCCCCCGAACCCGGCCAGCACCGCCCGGCCTACGCCACGCTGGGCCAGTCGGGCCTGAGCGCGATGTTCGCGTACACGGCGTTCGTCCAGGGCTACCGCCCGTCGATCGTCTCGGCTAACCAGCTGTTCACCGGCGACCAGTTCCACCCGTACAACTACGACTTCCCGAGCACGAAGGGGTGGGAGGGCGACCGACTGGCGGTCTACCGCAACCCCGCGGCCGGCGCCAACGAGTCGGCCTACGTCTGGCGGCTGGCCTGGCAATCGCCGGCCGACGCCCGCGAGTTCGCCGACACCTACCGGGAACTGCTGCGGTTCTGGGGCGCCCAGTCCGTCGACGGCCACCCGAACGCCTACCGCATCCCCGAGGGCACCGGCGGCTTCGCCGACGCCTTCCGGGTCACCCGTTCGGGCGACACCGTGACGATCACCAACGCGCCGACGGTCTCGGACCTCTCGGCGTTCCCGAGCGGCTGAGGTCCAGTCGGGTAGCTTTTTCGTCGCCGCTCCGGTAGCGCCTCCAATGACGGAGTTCGACATCGTGCCCCCCGAGGCCATCGCGGCCGGGCGCGCGACCGACGCCTACTTCGACCGGACGGTCGAGGCCATGGAGCACGCGGGGGTCGACCCGACGGTCACCGTCGAGGTGACCGCCGACCAGTTCCCGACCGGCGAGTTCGACGTCTTCGCGGGCGTGAAAGACGCCGCTCACCTGCTGGAAGGGCTGGACGTCGACGTCTACGCCCTCCGGGAGGGGCGGCTGTTCGACGGCGGGCCGGTCATGCGCATCGAGGGCCGCTACCGTGACTTTGGCGTCTACGAGACCGCGCTGCTGGGCTTTCTCTCGCACGCGTCGGGCATCGCGACCAACGCCTTGCGCGCGCGCCGCGCGGCCCCCGACTCGCAGGTGCTCTCCTTCGGCGCCCGCCACGTCCACCCGGCGATCGCGACGCTCGTCGAACGCGGCGCGCTCGTCGGCGGCTTCGACGGGATCTCGCACGTCGCAGCCGGGGACGTCCTCAACCGCGAGGCCAGCGGCACGATGCCCCACGCGCTGATCATCTGCTTCGGCAACGGGAATCAGGAGGCGGCCTGGACGGCCTTCGACGATGCGGTCGGCCCAGACGTCCCCCGGGTGGCGCTGGTCGACACCTACAGCGACGAGAAAGACGAGGCGATCCGGGCCGCCGAGGCCGTCGACGCGCTGGACAGCGTCCGCATCGACACCACGCGCTCGCGGCGGGGCGACCTCCGCCACATCGTCCGCGAGGTGCGCTGGGAACTGGACGCCCGCGGCTTCGAGGACGTCGGCATCTTCGTCAGCGGCGGGCTCGGTCCCGCGGAGCTGCGGCACCTGCGCGACGTCGTCGAGGGGTTCGGCGTCGGCGGGTACGTCAGCAACGCCGACCCGCTGGACTTCGCGCTCGACATCGTCGAGGTCGACGGCGAACTGGCCGCCAAACGCGGGAAGCTCTCGGGAGCCAAGCAGGTCTACCGCACGCCCGACGGCGCCCACCACGTCGGCCTCGCGGACCGCCCCGGCCCAGCGGACGGCGAGGCGCTGCTCGAACCTCTCATTGACGACGGCGAACTTGTCCGCGAGTTCGACATCGACGCGGCCAGCGAGCGCGCGCAGGTCGACGCCGAGACCGTCGGCTTCGGCGTCGAGGAGTCCTGAGACCGAGAATGGCCGCCGGGCCTATGGTCGCAGCTCCTGGATCGAGCCGTTGGGTTCGCGCTCGCGGAAGACTCGTCCCTCGAACAGCGTGACGGCGGTGTCGTCGTCTTCCCACGCGGTCGGGGACAGGCCGGCCTTCCGCGCGGCACGATCCAGGTACTCGCCGGGGCTCCAGTCGTGCTCGACGGGGACGCTGGGGTAGAGCCACCCCTGGTCGCGCCCGCGCTCGACGGCGACGCCGTGGCGCCCGATCTCGAGGTCGGCCAGCGGGTCGTCGGTCAGGACGACGTCGCCGACGACGCAGACCGAGACGCGGATGTTCGGCAGCTCGGCGGCGTCGACGCCCGAGCCGCAGGAATCGGCCGACGCGGCGTCGATGGCGGCGTCGACAAGCGCCTGCCCGAGGTGGTCGTTCCAGTCGTAGGTGCCCGCACAACCCCGGAGGCGCCCGCGGCCGTGCGTGCTCTCGAGGCGGACGAACGCGCCGGTGCGTGCGTAGAAGGCGTCGCGCATGCTCCCGAGTTGTTCGCGCGCGCCGTTCTCGACGTACGACTCGACGGCGTCCCGCGCCAGCTGGACTGCTCGCGTCCCGTCCGTCGGCGAGAGGTCCCCCGCTGACTGTGACATTACCGACACGTCGGCCACCGCGCGCTTGAAGATGTTCATTTCGTTCGAGCGGGGCGACCGCCCGCGAGCGCCGGCCGCGGCGACCGAACGGCTTACTTCACTGGGTCGGCTACCACCGGCCGGCAGAGGGAGCCCGGTCCCCGTACCCGTCAGGGTATGAGGAAAGTCCCCCCACCGTCCGGGCAGGTGACCGGGTGCAAACCCGGAGCGGGAGACCGCTGGC
>JBDGSW010000158.1:0-12324 GCA_042217345.1 Haloarculaceae archaeon | reverse complement strand
ACGACGAACAGCAGCGCGACCATGTAGTACTGGATGTTGAACCGGATGCGCGTGTCGCCGGTTGGGATCTCACCGCTCTCGTAGGTGGCCCGTTTTCCCTGTTCGGGCACGCTCGGCCGGAGGAGCCACGACACCGCCATCATCCCCAAGGGGATGAGAACGCCGACCAGCGCGAACGCCCCGATGGCTATCCATGGATTGCTCATCCGTGTTATCGTGTTGCGCGTTAGGAACCGGGGCACATAAGGATTCAGTCTTCCAGGGCCCGACGCCGCGTTCGTGATCCGCTCGTGACACGCGTTCCCGCGCCCCGCGTCGGTCAGGGCCGGTCGTAGCTCGACAACCGAATGTCGAGCCGACCGGTGCCGTTGCCCGAGGTGGCCGACAGCACCAGCGGCCAGTCCTGTTTCACGCAGTACGTCGCCGGGTAGACCGTCTGGTTGCTCTGGAAGGTGACGTGGACGTCCCGGCACTGCACGCCCGCGACGGTCTCGGTCCCGGTCACGTTCGCCCGAGCGCGCGACCAGACCACCTGCGAGCCGTCGAGGCCCACCTCGTCCGGGGAGAACGTCCACGACGCCCCCCGCGAGAGGTCCTGTCCCGCGACCGCCCGGGCCGGGTAGCGCAGCACGGCCGCGGAGAAGCCGGTGTCGTTGGCGCGCTGCAGCTGGTCCATGATCTGGTCCGGCGGCGCGGTGACGGTCCGCGTCCGCGCCGTCCCGTTGGTCGGGGCGAACGTCACGTTCACCGTGACGGCGTCGCTGCTCGCGTCCGTCACCTGCCACGTGACCGCCGCCGCGGGGTAGCCGCCCAGCGTCACCTGGTAGGTGTAGGACTCGCCCGACTGGAAGGGGCCCGAGCCGGTCTGGTTCCCGCCCGGTGCCGCGTTCTGCGCGCCGCCGGAGAACGCGTTACATCCCGCCAGGACCATCGTGACGGCGACGAGCGCGACGGCGACGTGCCGAGCGCCCGGACTGTCGAACATTGCTGACGTCTTCCACGACGGTCGACATAGAAGTGGTGGCCGCCACGCCCGCAACCGGGGTCGTCACTCCCGCCAGTCCTGGAAGCCGGGCGTGCCGCCCTCGTGGAGCCGGCGGGAGACGTCGGCCACGCCGTCCTGGAGGTCGTCGTGATAGTCCTGGAGTCGCTCGCGGAGTTCGTCGTGCTCGCGCGCGAGGATCTGGACGGCCGACAGCGCCGCGTTGAACGACTTGCCGGCGTCGACCGCAGTGATGGGCGAGCCCTGGGGCATGCCGATCACCGACGGTACCGACTTCTCCTGGACCGGCACGCCGATCACCGGCAGCGGGTACGCCAGCGAGGCGGTCATGTTCGGCAGGTCCGCCGACTTCCCGCCCGCGCCCGCGATGATCACGTCGAGCCCGCGGTCCGCCGCCGTCTCGGCGTAGGCGTACATCAACTCGGGCGTGCGGTGAGCCGACAGCACGTACGTCTCGAAGGTGAACCGCTCGGCCGGCGGGTCGTCGTAGTCGGTCACCTCGGCGAACCCGAGGTCGGTCAGCGCGTCGTAGGCGCCGGGCCGGCCCTCCTCGGACCCGGCCATCACGTCGAGGTCCGAGTCCGAGCCCATCACGATCCCGATCTCGGGGGTGTCCTCGGTCGGTCGGTCCCGCAGTGCCTCGGCCTCGATGTCGTCGATCAGCGCCTGGAGCGTCTCGGAGTTCGTCATGTCTGGAAGGTACAGCCGTCGCGCAGTTCCCGCACCGATTCGAGCACGTCGGTCGGCGCCGACGGCGAGGCGCCGACGAGCGTCACGTGGCCCATCTTCCGCAGGCGGTACACCTCGTCCTTGCCGTACCAGTGGAGGTGGGCCCGATCGGCCTCGAGGATCGCCTCCTCGCCCGACAGCGTCGCGGACTGGCGCTGCTCGACGTCGCCCAGCAGGTTCGCGGTCGCGGTGGGCGCGCGCCGCTCGGTCGTCCCCAGCGGCAGGCCGGTCACCGCGCGGACGTGCTGTTCGAACTGGGAGGTGTGACACCCCTCGATCGTCCAGTGGCCGGAGTTGTGCGGCCGCGGGGCGATCTCGTTCAGCAGGGTCTGCTCGCCGGTGTCGAACAGTTCGATGCCGTAGACGCCGCGGCCCTCCATCACGTCGAGGACGTCGCGGGCGACCTCGCGGGCGGCGGTCCGCCGGGACTCGTCCGCGCGGGCGGGCGAGACCATCGACCGGAGGATCTCCTCCTCGTGGATCGTCTCGGTCACCGGGAAGGTGTCGCGCTCGCCCGCACCGACGCAGCCCATCACCGCGAGTTCCCGCTCGAAGTCGACGAACGCCTCGACCATCGCCGGTCCCGCAATGTCCTCGAAGGCGGCCTCGACGTCCGCTTCGGACTCGACGAGGACGTTGCCGCGGCCGTCGTAGCCGCCCTTCCGCGCTTTCAGCATCGCCGGGTAGCCGAGCTCGGAAAGCGCCGCCCGCAGCTCGTCGACGGAGTCGACGGCGCGGAACTCGGGGACGGGAACGCCGGCGGCCTGCAGCTCGCGCTTCTGGACGAGCTTGTCCTCGATCAGCCGGAGGGTATCGGGTGCCGGGTGGACGGGCGTGCCCGTCTCCTCGCTGACCCGCTCGAGGAGGTCGGGATCGGCGAGCTCGATCTCGAAGGTGAGGTAATCGGCGCGCTCGGCGAGCGTCCGGAGGGCCGCGGGGTCGTCGAAGTCGCCGACGACCTGTTCGCGGACGAACGGCGCGGCCGGGGCGTCGGGCGTCGGATTGGAGACCACCAGCTCCACGCCCAGCGGCGCGGCCGCCTCCGCCAGCATTCGACCCAGCTGCCCGCCACCGACGACGCCGAGCGTCGGGCCTGGCGAGGTGAGCGTCATTACCGGCGGCTTTCCGAGCGACGCGCTTAAGGATTCGTATCCGGACCCACCGCCGGTCCCGCCGGCTCCCTCACCCGGCGGTGCCGTTGGCGTACTCCGGGCTGACGAAAAACACCGTCTCCGTCCCGTAGGTCCGCAGCTCGTAGGTGGCGCTCCAGTAGTCGGGGAACGCTCGCCGGACGTCGGGCGCCGACTCGTTGCTGGCGATGACGACCGGCGGCGGCGACCCCGAGCGGGCCCGCTGCTGGAGGTCGCCGACCCCCGGCGAGCACGAGACGTCCGCGTCGGCGGTCCGGAAGTACCACGGCAGGGGCAGGGCGTTGAACCAGTTCGCGCACGCGGGCGAACGGATGAACCCCCGGCGCAACTCGCCGTCGACGAATGGGTTGCCCCCATTGGGGTCCTGGTCGTCGACGAAGAACTTCCCGTACAGCAGGACGTCGATCCCCTCGTGATCGCGTGACGCGCGCTGCATCGCCACCAGCGCGGGCCGGAGGTCGTCGCCCGGCTGGGCGTACTGGACGATGTGGTTGGCGTCGGACTGGGGCGCCAGGTAGACCGTCCACAGCCCCATGCTCGCGACGAGGCCGGCGACGACGAACAGCAAGGCGACGGTCATGCCGAGTTCGAGCAGGTCCTCGCGGCGGTAGGCCGCCCGCGCCCAGCCGACGACGATCGCGACCCCGACCGCCGCGGGGATCGCCAGCGGGACGACCGCGTGGATGGGCGTCCAGCCCGCCTGGATGTCGGTGACGATCGGGTAGCCGAGCACCGACAGCAGTCCCCAGAAGAACGCGAACTCCACGAGCGGCCGGTCGCTCGAGCGCGCGTATCGGGCGACGAGAAAGCCGGCGACGGCGAATACGACGAGCACGATCGCCCCGTAGCCCATCGACTTCAGGAAGTGCCCGAGGAAGGGCAGGTAGGCGTGTTCCTGGTGGCCGCCGTGGATCCAGGTCTCGAGGAACTTGTCGACCGACCCCATCGTGGCCTCCTGGATCACCGGCCATAGCATCGACGGGTCGCCGAGGGCGTTGTACAGCCCGAGTTCGCCGGGGTCGTTCGCGCGCGGCGCGTAGAAGAACACGACGATCGCCAGGAACTCGACGGCCGACAGCGCCAGCCAGGGCAGCCACGCCCACAGTGCCCGCAGCGTCCGGAAGAGCCACGCACCGAGGACGCTCGTCCAGTCCTCGTCGCGCTCGATCGCGAGCAGCAGGCGCTTGTCAGCGACCAGCACCAGCGCGCCGAGCCAGGTCACCGGGTAGAGGATGGCGTTCTCCTTGGCGGTCAGCGCCAGGGCGACGAACGCGACGCCGCCGAACAGGTAACGCTTCTCGCCGAAGTCCCACAGGCGGACGAACAGGACGAACGCCGCCAGCATGAAGATCGCGACCAGCGGGTCGCCGCGCATGAACCGCGTGTAGTAGAGGATCAGCGGGTTGGCGGCCAGAAACAGCGCGAAGACGACCGTCTCGACGTCGCGCAGGCGGTGGCGCAGCCCCAGCGCGGTCAGCGGTGCCAGCGCACCGATCAGCGCGACCACGAGCCGCATGGTGAAGTCAGTGGCGCCGAGCGCGGCGAACACCGGCCGGTTGACGATCTGGTAGAACGGGCCGTGGATGATCGGCTGGTAGGCGAACTCGCCGGTCTGCATGAACTCGGGGATCCACCAGCCGACGCGGGCTTCGTCCCAGTGGGCGATGCGTTCACCGAGCGCCACGAACCGGAGGACCAGAGCGAGCAGGGTAACGCCGGCGACGGCGAGCGTCACGCGATCGAACCCGCGGAGCGTGGCGGTCTCGGACGGGCGGGCGGCGTCTGCGGGGGCGTCGTCGTCCTCGACCGTTGCCATTGTCGTCTGGCGCGTTCCCCGGGTAATCAATCCTTCTGTTGTGGTCGCCGGCTCGTTTCCCCGCGGGCGGCCGTCGCCGAACGGTATTTCTTTAGGCCCCGCTCGCTATCGCCGAGACATGGTACGGCTCGGACTGGTGGTCGCGGAGTTCAACCGCGAGGTCACCGAGGAGATGGAGCGCCAGGCCGTCGAGAGGGCCGACGAGCTGGGGGCGGAGGTCGTCGACACGACCTACGTCCCCGGCGCCTACGACGCGCCGCTGGCGGCCGACCGCCTGGCCCGCCGCGACGACGTCGACGCCGTCACGGTCGTCGGCGCCATCAAGTCGGGCGACACCGACCACGACCGGGTCATCGGCACCGCCATGGCCCAGGGGCTGACCGACGTCAGCCTCGACCGCGACACGCCGGTCACGCTCGGCGTCACCGGCCCCGGGATGAGCATGGACGAAGCCCACGCCCGGATCGGCTACGGCGCCAGCGCCCTCGAAGGAGCCGTCGACTTGGTGGAGAACATATCATGACTCTGGACTTTTCAGCACGCGTACAGCGAGTCGAACCGTCCGCGACCCTCGCGATTAGTAACCTCGCCAGCGAACTCGAGGCCGACGGCGTCGACGTCGTCGACCTCTCGGTCGGCGAGCCCGACTTCGACACGCCCGAGAACGTCAAACAGGCCGCCAAAGACGCCATGGACGCCGGTGCGACCGGCTACACGTCCTCGAATGGCATCCCCGAGCTCCGCGAGGCGATCGCGACCAAACTGCAGGCCGACGGGCTCGAGTACGAAGCCGAGAACGTCATCGTCACCCCCGGCGGCAAGCAGGCCCTGTTCGAGATCTTCCAGTCGCTAATCGACGGCGTTGACGGGCAAGGCCCGTCCGCCAGCGGGACTTCGTCCCGCTCTGGCGACGAGGTCTGCCTGCTCGACCCCGCCTGGGTCTCCTACGAGGCGATGGTCAAGCTCTCGAACGGCTCGCTGTCGCGGGTCGACCTGGCGCCGTACGACTTCCAGCTCGAACCCGCCCTTGAGGACCTCGCCGACGCCGTCTCGGACGACACCGAGCTGCTGGTCGTCAACTCGCCGTCGAACCCGACCGGCGCCGTCTACTCGGACGCCGCCCTGGAGGGCGTGCGCGATCTGGCCGTCGAGCACGACATCACGGTGATCTCCGACGAGATCTACAAGGAGATCACCTACGGGGTCGACCACACCAGCCTCGGCACCCTCGACGGGATGGCCGATCGGACGATCACGGTCAACGGCTTCTCGAAGGCCTACGCGATGACCGGCTGGCGCCTGGGCTACTTCGCCGGCCCCGAGGAACTGGTCTCCCAGGCCGGGAAGCTCCACAGCCACTCGGTGTCCTGTGCCGTCAACTTCGTCCAGCACGCCGGCGTCGAGGCTCTGGAGAACACCGACGAGGCGGTCGTCGAGATGCGTGACGCCTTCGAGGAACGGCGGGACATGCTCGTCGACCTGTTCGCCGAGCACGGCGTCGACGTCCCGGTCGGCGACGGCGCGTTCTACATGATGCTGCCCGTCGACGACGACGATCAGGCCTGGTGTGAGGGCGCCATCGAGGACGCCCACGTCGCCACCGTCCCCGGCAGCGCCTTCGGCACGCCCGGCTACGCCCGCATCTCCTACGCCGCCAGCAAGGAGCGCCTGCGCGAGGGCGTCCAGCGGCTCGTCGACGAGGGCTACCTGTAAGCCCCACTCGCGCTACGCCCTTCACGGATCGGGCGACGGGGGCGCCCCCGTACTCCCTGGCGGTCGATTGCTCACCGCAGCCACGTACTCCTGGTCAGGACGGCCACGAGCAGCGCGAGGAACACCGACCCGAGGATCGCCTCCGCGGCGGCGATCGTCCGGCCGACGGCGCTGACGGGCGCGAGGTTGCCGTACCCGAGGGTGGTGAACGTGACGACGCTGAAGTAGAGGCTCTTGCCGGCGACGGCGAGCCAGCCGTGGGCACCGCCGGCCGTCGCCGCCGAGTACACCGGTCCGCCGGGGTCGCCGGCGGGGCTGACGCCGCCGACCAGCGGGTAGGCGAGCGCCGACAGCGCGGCGATCGCCGTTGACGTCTGGAGGACGCGCCAGGGTCGGTTGCCGTAGCCGGTGAACCACCGGGAGGCCTCGCCGACGAGGGCGTGGACGTAGTTGCCCGCGGCCCAGTTGTAGCGCCGGCGGACGTCCTTGCTCATGCGGTAGTACCGGCTCGCCTGCGCGTAGAGGGTGTTCTCCTGGGAGAGGTCCTCCAGGCAGCGGTAAGTACGGACGGCGGCGTCGAGGGCGTCCGTGGCCGGGACGTCGGCCGCCGGGTCGACGATGTCGCGCTCGTAGACGCACCGATCGGAAAAGACCGTGTGCTCGTTGATCCGCGACGACGAGAAGTCGGCGACGTCGAACTGCGCCTTCGAGAAGTCCGCGTCGCGGAGGTCGACGTCGGTCATCGTGGCGCTCTCGAGGTTGGCACGCTCGAAGGACGTCCCGCGCGCGTCGGCGGCGTGGAACGTCGCCTCCCGGAGGTCGGCGCCCACGAAGCTCGCGCGGCTGACGTTCGCGTCCGAGAAGTCCGCGCCCACGAGGACGCATTCGGCCAGCCAGTCGACGCCGTTGAGCGAGAGGCCGCGCATGATCGCGCCGTCGAGTCGCTCGCCTGGCTGCGGCGCGGAGAAGTCCGTCAGCGCCCTGTCGCCGCGGTCGAGGTGCCAGACGCAGCGATCCGCGTCCTCGAAGGTCTCGCGCCAGCAGCACAGCCGGCCCCGGTCGGTGTCGGCGGTGACGTCGGGGACGAAGCGGCAGCGGTCTCCCATCGGCCGATCGTTGGGTAGCCAGCCACGAGAATGGCGGGGTGGACGCGGGGGCGGCGAGTCACTCCGCGTCCGGGTCGCAGCGCTGCTCGCAGATCCGGTCGACGATCCGCCCGGTCGAGAGCAGCCGGTCGTCGTCGGGGTCGGTCTCCAGGCCGGAGGCCCGGCAAACCTCGCAGTCGATGTCGCGCTCGTCGAGGGCGGCCTGGATGCCGTCGACGTCGTGGTGCTGGTCGTAGCCCAGGACGATCAGATCGGGGTCGATCTCGCGGATCGGGACGAAGATGTCTTCGGGGTGGCCGACGCGCGCGTGGTCGACCATCTCCAGGGCGGCGACCATCTCCCGGCGCTGCTCGTCGGGCAGCACCGGCGGCGCCTTGTGGGTGACGTTCTCGCGGCGGGCGATGATGACGTGCAGTTCGGTCCCCATCCCGGCGGCCTCGCGCAGATAGTGGACGTGGCCAGGGTGGAGGACGTCGAAGGTTCCCTGGGCGACGACGGTGGTCATTCTCGCAGCTCCCGGTCGATGTCTTCCTGGCTGAAGTCGAAAAACTCCTCGCCCTCCGGTAGCTCGACGTCGAGGACGTCCAGCTCTCGGGGATCGCCGTTCCGGTCGAAGGCCTGCCAGTCCGACCGTCCGTAGGGCGCGCCGACGATGATGTGGACCTTCCCCTTCCCGAAGGTGCCGAGGTCCGTGTCGCTCGGGCGGAGCACGCCGTTGGGGTGGGAGTGGATCGATCCGGCGGCCCGAACGTCGTTGGGGATCATGTTGGACTTGACGGTGGCGCTGACGGGATTGGAGGTCGTGCCGGGGATGACGAGGACGTCGGTGATGACGGTGCCGTCGCGGTCCAGTCCGAGCTTACGCGCGGACTCGCCGCGGAGCAGCCCCATGTACTCGTCGGGGTGAGCGTCCTCGGAAGCCTCGAGCGCGAACTCCAGGGCGCCCTCGGCGATCCCGAGCACCTCGCCCGACCGGAACAGCCGCATGGTTTCGTGTCGGTCCGGTCGCCTTCTAAGGCTTCCGGAACCCGTGCCAGGCGGGGAAACCGGGTTTCCAAAGGTTAAAACCGGCGAGCGCCGAACCCACGCCAAATGTCTCCATCGCCGACTCCCGACGACGGGGCGGACGTATCCGCCGACGGGGAGCCCACCGTGTACGACCTCGCAGACAACTGCACCCTCGAGGACGTCGAGGAGGGCGCCTACTACCACGCCACCGTCAACGGCGTGGTACCCTACGGCGTGTTCGTCGACCTCTCGGCGTCGCTGTCCGGGCTGGTCCACGAGTCGAACCTCCGCGGCGACCACGAGGTCGGCGACGAACTGCTCGTCGAGCTCGCGGAGATCCGCGAGAACGGCGACGTCAGCTTCGCCGAAGTCGACCTGCCCGACTACGAGACCGAGCACGTCGACGCCGGCCGCGACGTCGACGTCGCGGACCTCGAGGACGCCGTCGGCGAGACGCTCACCGTCGAGGGGATCGTCGTCCAGATCAAACAGACTGGCGGCCCGACGATCTTCCACGTCCGCGACGAGACGGGCGTCGTCCCCTGTGCCGCCTTCGAGGAAGCGGGCGTCCGCGCCTACCCCGAGATCGCCGTCGACGACGTCGTCCGCCTGACCGGCCGCGTCGAGATGCGCGAGGAGTCGGTCCAGATCGAGGCCGACGACATCGCCGAGATCGAAGGCGAGGCCGGCGCCGAGGTCCGCGAACGCCTCGACGAGGCGCTGGCGACCCGCGCCGAGGTCAACGAGGTCGAGCCGCTGGTCGAGTGGGACGCCTTCGAGAAGCTGCGCCCCGATCTCGAGCGCGTCGCCGAGCAGCTCCGCGCCGCGGTGCTGGACGGCCGCCCCATCCGGATGCGCCACCACGCCGACGGCGACGGGATCTGTGCGGCCGTGCCCCTGGAGCTCGCCCTCGAGCGGTTCATCGCCGAAACCCACCACGATCCCGACGCGCCCCGGCACCTCCTCAAGCGCCTGCCGAGCAAGGCGCCGTTCTACGAGATGGAGGACGTCACGCGCGACCTGAACTTCGCGCTCGAGAACCGCCAGCGCCACGGCCAGCGCCTCCCCCTGTTGTTGATGCTCGACAACGGCTCGACCGAGGAGGACACGCCCGCCTACCGCAACCTGGCCCACTACGACGTGCCGATCACCGTCGTCGACCACCACCACCCCGACCCGGAGGCCGTCGGCCCGCTGATCTCCGAGCACGTCAACCCCTACCTCCACGACGAGGACTACCGGATCACCACCGGCATGATGTGCGTCGAGATCGCCCGGATGATCGATCCGGCGCTCACCGACGAGCTCCAGCACGTCCCCGCCGTCGCCGGCCTCTCCGACCGCTCGCAGGCCGACGCAATGGGCGACTACGTCGCCCTCGCCGAGGAGCGGGGCTACAGCGAGGCCGATCTCCGGGACATCGGCGAGGCGCTCGATTACGCCACCTTCTGGCTGAAGTACAACGACGGCCGCCAGCTCATCAACGACGCCCTGAACGTCGCCTGCGACGACCGGGGGCGCCACGAGGAACTCGTCGACTTCCTGGCCTCCCGCGCCGAGCGCGACGTCGACACCCAGCTCGACGCCGCGATGAGCCACGTCGAGCACGAGGACCTGGCCAACGGCGCGCACCTCTATCGGATCGACGTCGAGAACTTCGCCCACCGCTTTACCTATCCCGCGCCCGGCAAGACCACCGGCGAGATCCACGACCGCAAGGTCGAGGAGACCGGCGACCCCGTCATCACCATCGGGTACGGCCCGGACTTCGCCGTCCTGCGCTCGGACGGCGTCCGCCTGGACATCCCCGAGATGGTCGCCGAGCTCACCGCCGAAATCGACGGTGGCGGCGTCTCGGGCGGAGGCCACCTCGTCGTCGGCTCGATCAAGTTCGTCTCCGGCATGCGCGAGGAGGTTCTGGACGCCCTCGTCGAGAAGATGGCTGACGCCGAACTCGACGAGGACCTGGCCGCCACGTTCCAGGTCGAGGACTGATCACCGTCGCCCCGGCCCGACGCCCGTCGCCCGTTCGTCCTCGAAGCTGATCCGCCGCCCGACGAGCGCCGCGGCCAGCGCGGTCACTGCTGCGACGAACGCCACGCCGACGGTGAGTCGCCAGATTCCGCCCTGCCAGTCGGCGCAGAACACCCGCGCGTAGTAGCCTGCGACCCCTTCGCCGTCGAGCAGCAGCGCGACCTCGCGGTCGTGGCGCGCGGAGTTGTTGTTCCAGTTGAGTGAGCCCACCAGCACCTGGTCGCCGTCGACGATCACGCCCTTGGCGTGGATCTTCTCGAAGCGCCCGTTCGGGTCGGCGAGTCGCGCCGAGAGCGGCAGGTCCTCGCGGTCGGCCCGCCGGTTCAGCCACTGTACGACCGCGCGGTTGTCCTCGCGGACGTACCAGGCGCTGCTCAGCAAGATTCGGACGTCGACTCCGCGACGGGCCGCACGGAGTGCCGCGCGGACGAACGGCTGGTTGGGCCCGCCGGCTTCCATCTGCTCGACGCGGATCGACTCGGTGGCGTCGTCCAGCAGTGCCACGACCCGCCGCTCGGCGTCGTCGGGCGCGCGCACGAGTTCTACCCCGCCGACTGCGAACGCCTGTGGCTCGAACCGGGCGGGATAGTCGTCGGCGGCCGGCGAGGCCCGCGGTGGCGGGAACGACTTCCCGGCGCGGACGCGTTCCCACGACCGGGCGTCGCGCCACCCGGCGTCGGCGCGGAACGTCTCGAGCAGGCCGGCGACGATCCGTGGCTGGCGGACGACGACTGCCCACCCGCGGCTGGCGTGGCCGCCGGTGCCCGCGGGCTTCCAGTTCTCGGTCAGCACCAGCGCCCGGTCGTCGACGACGGCGTACTTGGCGTGGATAATAAAAATTTACCAGTACAAATAGAAAGTCCAAACTCAAATCAATCGTATTGCTTGCTATCGAATCCTCCGCTACCGCGCTGTACTCACCTACGTCCCAGATGGACCTGCACTGGTCGCCGTAGCAGCACCTCAAAGAACGCCTATCTGGAAAAGGCCGATAACAATTTGAATAGCCGCTAAGAGGACGACAAGAACGGAGAGTCGAACGACCCATTTCTGTAGTCTTTTCGGCTGTTCATGGACATCCTCGTAATGCGACCGGTCCCATATCGTGAACGTGTAGAGGTTACGCAGATTTTCTTTGTCAAAGAGACCAGCATCGAGGATAATCGGGTCATGGTCTTTGCCACCTCGGAGACTCAAATTCCGGTTGATAGCGATACTCGCGTTCCCTTCGTGGGCAGGAATTTCACCCCCAATTCTAATCCGCTGTTCGCCCTGAGGTTCTATTTCTACTTCCTCGGCTCCCCACTTGTATGCGTCTGGGATACCTGTTCCGAGGGCCAACACCCAGTAGATGCCTTCACCCTCATGACTTGTTACGTGGCGGTCTGTCTCATTCGAGAGAACAAGTTCAAACTCCGGGTTCTCGTCGGTAAAATAGACACTCTCCGGTTCGGAAAGGGGTTCGACACTCACTCGGATATTTTCGTATCGGTGGTAATAGACCTCGGTAGAGGCTGGCATACTGTCCACCACGGGAAGCATTTAAAAAGAACTTCGGAGCCCAATCCCATTTGGAAACAGACACTTTATCGGGTCATTCCGGCGATTTATCTGCAAATTACGTCGGTTGGGAAGACCGATTGTATTGCTCGTCAGCGTTCAAGCCAGTAGTGCCAGTCTGCGATAGCCTGCTCGGTCGCATCGCTGGCATCGACAGGCTCCAGTTGTTCCAATGGGACGCCGAGTTCGCGGTCCATCCACTCG
>JBDGSW010000058.1:0-12392 GCA_042217345.1 Haloarculaceae archaeon | reverse complement strand
GACGACCGGCGGGAGCTGCTGGTGGTCGCCGACGAGGACGAACCGGTCGGCGCGGGTGATCGCCGCGAGCGCGCCGGGCTCTGTGAGCTGGCCGGCCTCGTCGATCAGCGCGACGTCGAAGTCCTGCTCGCGCATCACCGTCGATCCGCAGGACGCGGTGGTCGCGGCGACGACCGACGCGTCGCGCAGCTCGCTCGACAGCTCGTCGGGGTCGCCCTTCTCCGCCAGGCGGACGTCCTGCATGTCGTGGCGCACGCCGGTCTCGGTGCCGACGCGGACGAAGTCCTCGAATCCCTGCTCGCGCAGCGCCTCGAGGGCGTTGTCGACGGCGCGGTTGGTGAACGCCGTCAGGAGGACGCGGTCGCCCCGTTCGACCAGCGCGCGCACCGTGCGCGCGAGCGTGAAGGTCTTGCCCGTCCCGGGTGGGCCGTGGATCAGCGCGAAGTCCGCGGCGCGGACGGCGAGCGAGACCGCCTCGTTCTGGGCCGCGTTGTTGTCGATGTAGACAGTCTCGTCCTCGCGGAAGGTGGGCTCGCGGCGGCCGAACAGGACGTCCTTCTGCTCGGGGGGCTGGCGCAGGACGGCGTCGTGCAGCGCCGTGAGCACGCGGTCGACGCCGATCTCGGAGGGGTAGACGTCGAGGCGGCGCAGCTCGACGGGCTCGTCGGTCTCGACGGCGATCTCGTCGCCGAGCTCGGTGACCCGAGCCATCTCGGCCTCGCCGCGGATCGGGTGGCCGTCGCTGGCCAGCACCACGTCGCCCTCGCGGATCTTCGAGACCGCGCCGGTCCCCTTCGCGCGCAGTTCCCAGCGGCCCTCCGCGAGTTCGCGCTGCCCGAGGGGTTCGAGGTCGATCAGCGCGCGGTCGTCGGCAGCGCGCTCCTGGGTGGACTGGCGCCAGAGCTTGACGTATTCGCGGTGGACCGCGCGGCGTTCGGCCTCGATGGCCCGGTAGAAGCGCTCGAAGTACACCTGCTCTTCCTGGGGGATCGGGCTGCCGACCTGGCCGGCCTTCGAGTCCTGGTCGAGCCGGCCGGAGACGGCCATGCAGGTGTCCTGCTCGAAGCAGTACTCGCACTTGGCGTTGGCCTCGTAGCCCGTGGGCACGCTCGCGTCGAACTCCATAGCCGCGATCTCGTTGCGCGTGCGCACGACGTACTCCAGCAGCCCGGGACCGATCGAGAAGTCCTTGGCCGGCGAGAGGTCGCCGCTCTCCTCGGTGCGCTCGACCGCGGCGTTTTTCGTGTAGAGTAGCGTCCCGGTGTCGGGCGTCTCGCCGCGCTCGCCCAGGATGAGCGCGTAGGCGGCGGCCTGGATCTTGTCCTGGAAGCGCGGCTCGCGCTTGGTGTTCTTCCCGGTCTTGAGCTCGACGGGCGCGCCGCGGCGGACGGCGTCGGCCCGGCCCTTGATGCCGTAGGTCTCGCTGACGAGCGTCTGCTCGCTGCGCCACTCGTCTGGCTCCGTGAGCGTCCCCTGGTTCAGCCAGCCCTCGATGGCGCTGGCGTGGTCGTACGCCTCGTCGGCGACGGCGTCGGGGTCCTCGCCGATGACGCCGAGTTCGAGGCCGGCTTCGGCGACCTGCTCGTCGATCGCCGCCTCGAGGTCGCGGCCACGCAGGAGGTCGCCGAACACCTCGTGGACGATCGTCCCCTTGACGACCGGGTAGGCGAGGGGCACGCCCGCGAGCTTGTTGAGGTAGTACATCCGTGGACACTGCACCCACGACCGGATGTCGGTCACGTCGACCAGGAAGTCCGGTTCGACGACGACCATCGACTCGCGGGAGGTTGCGTACTGGACCTCGCCGCGGAACTCGTCTTCCTCGGCGTCGGTGACCAGCAGTTCCATCCCCGGCTCGAGGATGTCGGCCGTCTCGGTCCACTTCCCCCAGAGCGTGACCGTCACGGGGTCGGCCCGGCCCCCCTCGGGCCGCAGCGACACCTCCGCGAGGTCGGTCTGTCCGTTGCTCGTCTCGACCGTCCGCGGCGACTCGACCGCGACGACTGGGCCCCGAAGCTGCACGGAGTGAGTCACCCGTCGGACGGGCAAAAACTCTCCCCTCCCGATCGGTCGGTCGACGCTGCCGGCGAGCCGCCGGAAGGCAGTGCCGTCGCGACCGTATGGAGCGGATAACAATGCCCGTACCGGGAGTCACTCCGACGACACACGGTCGAGACCGACATGAACCGTCAGCAACTCACGTCTGTGGCCGTGGCGCTCGCCTGCTTTCTCGCCGTCGGGGTCTCCGCGACGACGCTCGCCGACACCGTCTCCTCGAGCCCCTCGGAGGCCGTCGACCCGAACTACGACGTCCTCCCGATCGACGGCGGGGACGTCGCCGACCTCCAGGCCCAGATCCACCAGCGCGGCGACGACGCCGACCACCGGGCCCGCCAGTCTCGCCCCGACCCGGGATCCGGCCACGCGTCTGGCGGCAGCACCGCCAACAGCGGCGGCGGTGGCGGGGGGCAGTCGCTGGTCCACACCGGCTGGTGGGGCTGGCTCCTCGCGCTCGCGGCGGCGCTCGCCCTGGCGTATCGCTACCGCGACCGCATCGCCGCCCTGTTCGAGTCCGACCCGCCGCCCACGCCGACGGCCGACGGCGGCGCCGAGTGGAACTACGAGCAACCCCCGGCCGACGCGAACGCGGCCTATCGCGCCTGGGGCGCGCTGATCGCCGACGTCGCCGTCGAGGACCCCGACGTCCGGACGACCGCCGAGACCGCGGCGATCGCGCGGCGTGCGGGAAGAGACGAGGCAGCCGTTGGCGCCCTCCGGGACGCCTTCGAGGCGGTCCGCTACGGCGGCGCGGCGCTCACCGACGAGCGCCGGCGGCGGGTCCGCGAGGCGTGTCGCGACCTCGACCTGGAACCGAACGGGGAGCTGCCGTGAACCGGGACCGCCTCGCACTGGTCGCCGGTGGCGCGCTCTTCGCGGTCGGGATCGCGATCGGGCTCGACGGCGGGCTCGCAGACCTGCTGTCGGTCGGCCCGCTCGTCGAAACCGTCGGCCACGACTACTTCCTCGTGGCCGCGGTCGGCACCGTCGCGCTCGTGGGGGGCCTCGCCGTCGCCGGCGCGCGGACGCTCGACGGCTTCGAGCAGGCCACGCCGCCGGACGCCGAGTCGGTCCCGTCGGGCCCGCCGCTGGGCGCCGAGATCGACGACGTACTCGAGTCGGACCTCCGCCCGCACGAACACGTGCTCGGCCGGCGTCGCCGCGCCGTCCGCGGGCGGCTGCGACGGGCGGCGATTGCGACCGTCGCCCGCACCGAGCGCTGTCCGCGGGCGACCGCACGCGAGCGGGTCGCGACCGGTCGCTGGACGGACGACGAGGTCGCGGCGGCGTTCCTGGCGCCCGAGCGCGTCGACGCGGCGCTGGTCGAGCGGGTCGGCGACGCGCTGCCGGGCACCTCGCGATTCCGCCGGCGGACGCACCGGGCCGCACAGGCGATCGTCGAGCGCGACGCGAGGGGGGAGCGCCGATGACCACTGTCAGGCGCACGAACCACTGGCGCGGCGTCGTCGCCGTGGCGCTGCTGGCGGGCGCGACCGGCCTCCTGCTGGAGCGGCCGGCCGTCCTGCTGGCCGCCTGCGTCGGCGTCGGCTACGCGCTGTACCCGCGCCTCCGGGGGGCGCCGACCGTCTCGCTGGCCGTCGAGCGCCGCCTCAGCGACGCCGACCCCGACGCCGGCGACGCGGTCGACGTGACGGTGGCGGTGACCAACGAGGGCTCGGACCCGCTGTACGACCTGCGCCTGGTCGACGGCGTGCCGCCGATGCTGTCGGTCGCCGACGGGACGGCGCGCCACGGCGCGGTCTTGCGCCCCGGCGAGACGACGCGGTTCGCCTACGGGGTGCGCGCAGAGCCCGGCACCCACCAGTTCCGCGGGCTGACCGCCATCGCGCGCGACCTCAGCGGCTCGACGGAGGTCGAGACGACCGTCGAAGCCGGCGGCGACGAGATCGCCGTCCGCCGGTCGCTGCCCGAGGCACCGGTCGCCGACGACACCGACTCCTTCCCGGGCAACGTGCTGACAGACGAGAGCGGCACGGGCGTCGAGTTCTCGCGCATCCGCGAGTACCGGCCGGGCGACGACCCGGGCCGCATCGACTGGAAGCGCTACGCGCGAACGGGCGACCTCGCGACCGTCGAGTACCGCCAGGAGCGGACGGTCTCGGTGCTGGCCTGCGTCGACGCGCGAACGGTCGCCTACCGCGGGGCCGACGGCGGCCCCCACGCCGTCTCCTACGCCGTCGCCGCCGCCCAGGAGCTGCTCGACTCGGTCTGGGACGTCGACGAGCGCGCCGGCCTGGCCGCGGTCGGCCGCGAGTTCTGCTGGCTCGACCCCGGCCGCGGGCGCGACCACGAGGCCAGCGCGCGCCGCCTGCTGCTCTCGCACCCGGCGCTGTCCCCGCAGCCGCCCGACGAGCCGATCGCAGACGACGAGCTGGCCGCCCAGCGCCGCGAGCTCCGGCGCCGCCTGGACCCGGGGACGCAGCTGTTCTTGCTCTCGCCGCTGACCGACGAGTTCGTCGTCGACCTGGCGCTGTCGCTGTCGGCGGCCGACCGGTCGGTGACCGTGGTCAGCCCCGACGTCACCGCGGGCGATTCGCTCGGCAGTCAGGTGGCCGACGTCGAACGTCGCAACCGCCTCCACCGGCTACGCCGCGGCGACGTCCGCGTCGTCGACTGGGAGACCGACACCTCACTCGCCCGCGCGGTCGTCCGGGCGAAACGGCGGTGGTCGCGGTGAGCGGCGCCGTCCGCGGCCCGGGCGGGACGGAGGCTCCGGGTCCGGCAGCGGCGACCGACGCGACGGGCGCGACGGGCATCGATCGGGGTCCGACGGCGCTGGCCAGCGGGCTCGCAGTGGGCCTGGCCGCGGTCGCCGTCCTCTCGGTCGCCGGGACGAGCACGCAGTTCCGCGCGGTCGCGTTCGCGGTCGGGGGCGTCCTCGCGGCCGGGGCGGCCGAGCGCGAGCGCTTCGGCGACCGTCCGGCGCGGCTCGCTCTCTGGGCGGCCGGGCTCGCCCTGGTCGCGCTGGCGCTCGCGACGGCGGTGACCGCGCCCATGGGAGACATCGAGCGCGCCGGACTCGTCCCGGGCGTGGTCGGACTGGCCGTGCTCGGGCTGGCGCTCGCGCCCGTGCGGTCGGGCTGGGAGACACCGCTGGCCAGCGCCGGCGCGGGGCTGGTCCTGCTGGGTGTGTTCCTGAGCGGCGTCACGCACGGCGCCGACCGGACGGCGCTGCTGGTCGGCACCGCGGCGACGATCGCCGCCTGGGACGCCGGCCGCCACGCCGCAACGCTGGGCCGCCAGCTCGGGCGCCGCGCGGAGACGCGCGCCGTCGAGACCTACCACGTCGGGGCGACGGTGGCCGTCGGGACCGGGTTCGTCGGCCTCGCGACGCTGGTGTGGGACGTCGGCGTCGTCGGCCTGCCGCTCGAGGCGCTGCTCTTGCTCCTCGGTGCGGCCGTGGTCTTCCTCGTCGTGCTGTATCGCTGACCGGTCGCCGTCGCGTAACTTTTTCCCCCGGCGCTGCGAGTGACCGGTATGCGACCGTCCCAGTCGACGCTGGCCGCCGTCGCCGTCGCCGCCGCGCTGGTGCTGGCGGGGTGTGGGGGCCAGGCCGGAACCGGAACGCCGACCGATCGGACGACCACGGACGCACCGCAGACGACCGTCCCCGGCCCCGACCTGCCGCCCTCGGCCGACCCGGCCAGCGCGGATACGGCCTTCGGGCGGGCCTTCCTCGAGCAAGCCGGCCCGTCGCTGTCGGTACAGTCGATCGCCGTCGGCAACGAGTCGGCGCGGGTTACCTACCGCGCGGCCGCCAATCGCTCCGACCGCAGCCAGCAGGCGCTGCTGATCGGCATGGCGTTCGCGACCACCGTCAACCAGACGGCCGGGACGAACGCCTCGGCGGGCGTCGAGTCGATCGTCGCCACGGGCGTCGACGCCGACGGGCGAACGCTCGTCCAGTTTGCGATCCCGACGACGTGGGCCGTCGCGCTGACGAACGGAAACATGACGCTCGCGGAGTACTCTGACGGGATTCGGGCCCGGCTGCGCGACCGGAACGGGACCGCGACGCGCGGTGGCTGACATTGCCCGCCCGCGGGCGGCCCGGCGACCGCCGTGACCGACACGTACTTCGGACGCGAGGCGCAACGGGCGGGTAGCATGCGCGTCAGGGACTGGCAGGACATCCTCGAAGACGTCGTCGAGAGCAACGCCGATCCCGACGGCTGGCGGGCGGTCGGCGGCGACCGCGCCGGCGGCATCGGCGAGGACCTCTACCTCGGCCACCCGAGCGTCGGCGTCTACCAGTTGAAGACCTACGCGAAGAACCCCTTCTCGGTCGAGGGCGTCGGGACGCGCGTCGCCCGACGCATCGACGACGACCTCGACCCCCTGTTCCCCGACGACGGATCGGGGCGCTTCGGCGTCCAGCGACCCGTCCCCGAGGACGAGGCCGAGGACACCGCCCGCGATCTCGAGGAGGTGCTCAAGGCCCACGCCGACGCACCGACCACGCCGGACGCGCTGTTCGACGACGTCATGGAGACGCTCGACAGCCCCGCGTTCGGCCCCGCCGAGTTCGAACTCCGGGACCGCCCCGAGGGCCTCGACGACCTCTCGACGACCTTCGAGGAGGCCGAGGAGCTACTCGAGGCGGAGTTCGAGGACGTGGTCTCCGAAGACGTCACGCGCGGGTTCCAGTAACCCGGGCGGCCCCCCGCCGATCAGTACCCCTGCGAGTGGACGTACTCGTAGACGTCGACGAACGCCTCGCAGCCCGGTTCGGTGCCCCGCTCGACTGGGACGTCGTGGGCCTGCAGTCGAACGCGCGTCTCCTGGTCGTCGACTGCGGGCCACTTCGGCGGGGCGAACCAGCCGCGCCCGTTGGGATCGCCGCGCTTGGCGAAGTTCGTCCAGTACGACTGCACCCAGTAGCGCAGTTTGTAGTCGCTCGGCCCGAGGATGCCCGTCGGCAGCCCCTGCTGGGTGACGGTATCGCCCCACACGTAGGAGAGCTCGGCGGTGTGGTAGGCGCCGGGGTCCGAGACGAAAAGCGCCGTGGTCGGGATCGTCGGCGTGTCGTCGAAGACGTAGCGATAGGCCGTCCCGCCGTGCTCGGTGACGTTGCGTCCGACCCGGTAGTCCGAACACAGGAACGTCTCGTGCGTGATGAGGTCGACGAAAGCGGCCTCGATCGAGTCGTACTGCTCTGGCGGGTAGTACTGGCCGATCCGGTCGGCGAACTGACCGTAGCGCTGGTCGATCAACGCGCGGTACTCCGCCGCGGACGTGGGCGCCTCGCTGCCCGGCAGCGCGACGAAGAACTGGTAGCCGTCGGCGTTGCTCCCCAGCAGCAGCGGCGCATCGTGGAACTGTCCGTTCGCGAAGCGCACGGCCGGGTGCTCCTCGACGACCTGGCCGTCGACGCCGAAGATCAGCTGCGGCGCGACCACGCCGGGCAGCCCGTCCGGTGGCTGTCCGCCCGCGAGGCCCGAGGTGGCCCCGTAGGCCTTCGCCAGCTCCAGCGGCGTGGCGTCGCGCAGACACAAGAGCGTGTCCGCGCCCGAACAGTCCAGCTTCCCGGAAGCGTTCGCCCCGCGCTGTTCGAGCTGTGCCAACGGGAACAGCGGCGCGTTGATCAGGCCGCTCTCGCTGATCGCCCGGTGGAACAGCCCGCTCGCGTCGGAGTCGGTCATCAGCGTCAGCACCGCGTGCCCGCCGGCGGACTCCCCGAAGATCGTGACGTCGTTCGGGTCGCCGCCGAAGGCCGCGACGTTGCGCTGGACCCACTCCAGGGCGGCACGGATATCGAGGTAGCCGAAGTTCGTCGGCGCCGACGGCTGGGCGACGGTGAGCTCGGGGTGGGCGAAAAAACCCAGCGCGTTCAGCCGGTAGTTCGTCGCCACGACGACGACGTCCCCGAAGTCCGCCAGCGCCTGCCCCGGGAAGCGGTTGCTCCTGAAGTTGTACGCGCCGCCGTGGATCCAGAACATCACCGGCTTCTCCCCCTCGTCGGTCCCCCGCGGCGTCCAGACGTTGAGGTTCAGACAGCCGTCCTCCCGTCCGACGAACCGCGTCCCGCCGATCCCGGAGAACTCGCTCAACAGCAGCGGCTGGGGCGCCCGCGGACCCCACTCGCTGCCGTCGAGCGGTTCGTCCCACGACGGTGCCGGCGTCTGCGGCGGTCGAAAACGCCGGTCCCCCACCGGCTGTTTCGCGTACGGGATGCCCTTGTACGCGAATACCCCGTCGTCGTACACCCCCTCGACGGGCCCGCTTTCGGTCACCACGCGTTCGCCCACCTTCCCGTGGCCCCCCGCGCTCGCGACGCCACTCCCCACGCCCAGTACGGACGCTCCCCCGAGCGTCCGCAGATACGATCGTCGATCCATGATATCGTACTGCATGCGGAGTTGACGTCGATTGCACTTAGGTACGTTCGTCATCATGCGAACGCGTTTTTGTACCCCCCGACGAGGCGGTCGAGCCAGTAGCCGTAAGGCCGCGGCCGTCCTTCGCTCGTTCATGGACGCCGCGGCGACGATTCGCGAGTACTACGACGCGCTCCGGAGCGGCGCGGCGCTCGGGCCCTTTTTCGCCGATCCGGGTGCCGACGCCGAGCAGTCGGTCGTGAAGTTCGGCATCTCCGAGCGGCTGGTCGGCCCCGAGGCGATCGAGGCGGGCCTGCGCGAGCAGACCGAGACGACGACCGACTGGACGGTCGACAGTCGCGCCCTCCGCGTCACCGAACGCGACGGCTACGCCTGGTTCAGCGACGACGTGGCGCTGGGGTGGACCGACACCGACCGGCGCATCCGCTTCGAGTTCGACACCCGCTGGTCGGGGACGCTAGAGGCCCGCGACGACGGGGGCCGCCCCGCGGCCGACGGCGAGTGGCGTTTCGTCGGCATGCACGTCAGCACGGCGGGCGAGGTGTGATGGTCGGGCCGATCTCCGGTGACGAGCGACGGCGGGCGACGACCCAGATCAAGCTGGGGTTCGTCGTCCTCGTCGGGCTGTCGGCCGGGCTGATCACGCTGCAGGGCGACCCCTCGCCGCTGGTGATGGCCGGGGCCGTAGTCGCGGGGCTGGTCGTCGGCGCCGTGCTCGTGTGGCTGGTGTTCCCGGGATCGGGGTCGCCCCGATCGCTCGAGCGGCGCGAGCGGTGAAACGGATTAGCGGACGCGGCGCAGCCACTGGGCGGGGTCGTCGAGCTCGGCGTCGGTGGGGAGGTTCTCCTCGCGCTCCCAGACGGCGCCGGCGCCCTCGAGGCCGCGGGCGTCGGCGATCGTCTCGAAGAACTCCTTGCCGCGCTCGTACTGGCGACGCTTCATGCCGAGGCCCAGCAGTCGGCGGAGGAGCATCGACAGCGGCCCGCGGCCTCGGCGACGCTGCTCGAGTTTCTCGCGGAGGTCGGCGTACTCCTCGTCGAATGCACGGTCCATGATCAACTCGGCGTAGCCCTCGACGGCGGTCATGGTGGTGTCGAGCTCAGAGAGGGCCTCGCGGTCGATGTGGCCCTCGGTCAGGCCGTCGATGGCGACCTGCAGGTCCGACTCGAGGGTCTGCGAGAGCCACGGGGCGGCACCGAACTCGGCGGCGTGGGCGACCTCGTGGAAGGCGATCCAGCGGCGGAAACGGGGCTCGGACACGTCCAGGGTGTCGGCGACGCGGCCGATGTTGGGGTGGACGAAGTACAGCGCGTGGTCGAGGTCGCCCTCGGCCAGCAGGAGAGGGTCGTACTGCCCGAGGACGTTGTTCGCGAGAAAGGAGAGGGCCACCGACATCAAGGCGGTGTTGGCCATGCGGGCCAGGCCGGGCAGAAAGCCCACCTGGTTCTCGATGGGTGCGAGCACCCGGCGGAAGGTGTCGACGTTGGCGTCGATCCAGTGGTGGCGGTTCTGGATCTCGACGGTGTCGGGGACGTCGAAGTCGACGCCGGCGACCGCGCGGACCCGCTCGCGGGCGTCGCGGACGTCGGCGGCGTAGGCCTCGCGCTCGGCCGTCGAGAGGTCGAGCGCGCCGGGGTCGGTCGACGCCTTGGCGGCCTCGGTGACCGCCTGCCAGTCGACCGGTCCGTCGCCGGACGCCCCGGTCACCGCGCGGACGCTGCGAAAGAGACTCATACCGAATGCTGGACGGCGCCGGTGAAGGGTCTTTCCCCTCCCCCCGCCGTCAGGACGAGACCGTGATCTCCTCGTCGCCCTGGGACTTCCCGCCGGACCGGCCGCCGGACTTCCCGCTTTTCCCGCCCTCGTCGCTGCCGCCGCGGTTCATCGCCCACCAGGCCGCCCCGGCGACCGCCATCGCGACCAGCGCCATCATCATGATGCTCATTCCGCCGGACTCCTCGCTCCCCTCGGGCTGCTGCTTTTTGGATTTCCCCTCGCCGGACTTGCTCTGCGTTCCGCCCTCGTCGGTCACCGCTTCGAGGAGGCCCGACTCCTCGTCGGCACTCCCGAGGAAGGGAATGTTGGAGCTAAACGACGCGTCGTCGAGTCGAATCTCGAACAGAGTTACGTTGACCATGATCCCGCCCGATAGTTCCACGCGGCGACTCTTATCCGTTTGGGCGAACCCCGTGACGGCGGCCCGATCGTGTCCGGTCGGTGACCCCACGACGACCCGAGAGGTCCGGCCGCGACGGGCCGACGGCCCGCGGGGTCGCAGGCGGCCGTCGCTGGGTTCATTGCCCCGCCGGGGCGAGAGACCGTATGGACGACGCCCCCCGGGAGCTCCTGACCGACCTGCTGGAGACGCCCTCGCCGACGGGCTTCGAGACTGGCGCCCAGCGCGTCTGGCTGGACTACGTCGAGGCCTTCGCCGACGAGGTCCGCACCGACGCCTACGGCAACGCCGTCGCGGTCCACGAGGGCGACGGGCCCGCGATCGCGGTCACCGGCCACGGCGACGAGATCGACTTCGTCGTCCGCCGGATCGACGACGACGGCTTCCTGCACCTCTCGCGGATCGGCGGCACGGACAAGACGGTCTCGCGCGGTCAGCACGTCACCGTCCACGCCGACGATGGCCCCGTCCACGGCGTCATCGGCCAGACGGCCATCCACCTGCGCGAGCGCGACGCCGAGGAGTCCGTGGCCGACATCGAGGAGCAGTACGTCGACGTCGGCGCCGACGACCGCGAGCAAGCCGCGGCCCGCGTCGGCGTCGGCGACCCGATCACGGTCGCGTCGGGAGTCCACGACCTGCTGGGCTCGCGCCTGACCGGCCGGGCGATGGACAACCGCGTCGGCACGTGGGCAGCCGCCGAGACGCTCCGGCGGGCCGCCGAGTCTGACGTCGACGCGACGGTGTACGCCGTCAGCACAGTCCAGGAGGAGGTCAGCGGCAACGGCGCCCGGATGGTCGGGTTCGACCTGGACCCGGACGCGGCGATCGTCGTCGACGTGACCCACGCCACCGATACCCCCGACCTCCCGGGGAAGAAAAACGCCGACGTCGACCTCGGCGGGGGGCCGACGATCCGCCGCGGCCAGCCCGACCACCCGGTTCTCGTAGAGGCGCTGCGGACCGTCGCCGACGACGACGAGATCGAGGTGCAACTCGAGGCCGCCAGCAACGACACGCTGACGGACGCGAACTCGATTTTCGTCCAGCGCGGCGGCATCCCGTCGGTGAACGTCGGCGTGCCGACCCGCTACATGCACACGCCTGTCGAGGTCATCGACACGGTGGACCTGGAGGGAGCGGTCGCGCTGGCCAGCGGATTCGCTGAACGGGCGGCGTCGTTCGAGCCCTACCGGGTGGGGCTGTAGGCTCGTCCCCGCCCGGGAAGGGACGACGCCGGGGGCCACCGGACGGAAATACCTTCCGGCGCACGCCGTTGCGGTACGTTTATGGGTGCGTCGGTACCCCTGTGCCCTATGAGCGGACGACCGCTGGACGTACTCGAGGAGGCGCTCGGCGAGACCGTGACGGTCCAACTGAAAGGCGGCGAGGTCTACGAGGGCGAGCTGACCGGCTACGACCAGCACATGAACCTCGTGGTCGAGGAAGGCGAAGACACAACGATTATACGCGGCGACAACGTCGTCTCGATCAGTCCATGACTGGAGCAGGAACCCCGAGTCAGGGGAAGAAAAACACCACGACGCACGTGAAGTGTCGTCGGTGCGGCGAGAAGTCCTATCACGCCAAGAAGAAGGTCTGCGCCTCCTGCGGGTTCGGCAAGTCGGCCAAACGTCGCGACTACGCCTGGCAGGAGAAGGCCGGCGAGTAAAGGAATGCACGAGAAGTGCGGCGTCGTCGGCATCTCCCTGCGGGACCGTGACGCCGCCCGCCCCCTCTACTATTCGCTGTACGCCCTCCAGCACCGCGGCCAGGAGTCGGCCGGCATCGTCACCCAC
>JBDGSW010000184.1:0-12421 GCA_042217345.1 Haloarculaceae archaeon | reverse complement strand
CTTCGGCCTTCGGGTGGCCGTAACCGCGATTCAAATTCGCGCCGGCCCACTTCTCTCGGAACGCAGACCGGCGAGCGACGGTACCCGTCGGTGCGAACACCCGTCGCGATTCCGATAGCTCTTACCGCCGGGTCGTCCTCGCGTCGGACGTGACAGACGATCGGTGGTTGACGGCGCTGGCCGTCTCGGCAGTCGCCTCCAGCGTCGCGGGCCTGCTCGTGCCGCTGTACCTGGTCCGGCTCGGCGGCGGCGCGGCCCAGCTCGGCGTCAACGCGGCGGTCTCCTCGCTGGTGGGCGCGCCGGCGGCCGTCCTGGCGGGGCGGTACGCCGACCGGACGGGCAACCGACGCGGTGTGGTCCTCGCGGCGCTGTCGGTCGCGGCCGTGGCGCTCGTCGCGCTGCCGTTCATCGCCACCGTGCCGGCGGTCATCGCCGTGAACGGGGTGCTGGCGTTCGCGCTGGCGGCGATCGGGCCTGTCGTGACGATGCTCGTCGTCGGCGACAGCCCGGAGGCGGCCTGGAACGCGCGGATCGCCCGGCTCAACACGCTCCAGGGGTACGGGAGCACCGGGGGACTCGTCCTCGGGACGGTCTGGTTGGCGGGCGTGGGGGCGGTCGCGACCGTCGGCGTCACGCAGGAGACGCTGTTCGGCCTCGGCGCGCTGTTCGGGGTCGCGGCAGCGGTCGTGGCGTACCGGTCGCTCCCGCGGCACGCGCCGCTGGCGCTCGGGCCGCGCCGATCCGGGCGCGTGGCGACGCTGCTGTCGCGCACCAGTCGCAACGTCCGCGACGACGCCTTCAGCTTCGGGACGACGCGGGTGTTCTGGGCCGCCCGCTCGCTGTCGCCGGCGGGACTGGCGGCCCTGCGCGCCCGTCTGCCGACGGCGCTGTGGCTGTACTTCGCCGGCGCGGCCCTGTTCTTCACCGGCTTCTCGGTCTTCTGGGCGCCGCTGCCGGTGTTTCTCACCGACCGCGCCGGCTTCGGGACGGGGGTGGTCTTCGCGCTGTACCTCGTCAACAACGTCGCGTCGACGGTGCTGTACGACCGCGCGGGCGCGCTCGCCGGCAGCCGCGACGTCCGATTCGTCCAGGGGGGCGCGCTCGGACTGCGCGCGGTCGCGTTCCTGGCGGTGGGCGCCCTCGGCGTGGCGGGCGCGGGCCTGTTCGCCGCGGGCGGGCCGGTACCGTTGCTCGTCGTCGGCGCGCTGCTGGCCGTGGTGGGGGTGACGTGGGCGGTCGTCGCCGTCGCGGGGACGGCCATCGTCTCGCGGTTCGCGCCGGCGGACGCGCGCGGGGGCGTTCTCGGCGTGTACGCGGCGCTGTCGGCCGTCGCCGGCGCGCTCGGGGGTCTCCTCGGCGGGTGGGTCGCCAGCCACACCTACGCGCTGGCGTTCGGGCTCGCGGCGGCGCTCGTGATCGCCGGCGGGGCGGTCGTCGTCCTCACCCACCAGCTGTCCGTCGCGCCGACGGCGTCGACGCCGCCCGAACCGTCCCGACCGACCGAGTGAGCGGGGACGGCGCCGATCGCTCAGGCGTCCCTGCGGATGCGAAAGCGGTGGTCGACGGCGAGGGCTAGGTGCGCGTTCGCGCCGTGGATCTCGGGTACGTCGGCGTTCCGGACCGGACGCGCCGGCAGTCGCCCGGGGCTTCTTTGCCGTCGCCGTTGAACTGCCCGTGGCGTTTCGCGCCGCGACGCGCGATCGAACCGCGCGAGCGCCGGGCCAACGATGACCGATTCAGCACACCCGCCAGTCCAGCAGTCCCGCAGGCGCAGGTCGGGACGTACCCGGCAGCGCAACCCCAGCAGCCGCCCACCGGGTATCAGCCGAACCAGCCGAACCAGCCGAACCAGCCGAACCAGGCCGGTACGGCGACGCCGTGGGCGCCCGGCACCACGCCGGTGTCGGCCGCCGAGGCCGGACCGGCCGAGCAGGCGCCGCCCGAAGAGGGCGGACAGGGCGGGCAGCAGTCGGCCGGTGCCGTCCGATCGCAGCCGGTCGTGCGGCCGCCCCAACGCCAGCCCTTGCAGCCGACACAGGCCCGGACGGACCAGCCCGCGGCCCGCCCGCTCGCCCAGCCGGTGACGCCGACCGGGCCGCAGGCGCCGAACCCGCAGCCGGTGCGGCAACCGCCCGCGGCGCAGCGCCAGACGGCGGGCGTCCAGCCGAGCCAGCCCGCGCCGCGGTCCCAGACCCAGCACCCCGGCGCGGGCCCCCGCGTCAGGACAGTCGGCGAGAGCGAGGACTACGTCCACGTCCAGTTCCGCGATCCGGACCTGTTCGAGCTGATCTGGACGCCGGACTGGGCAGCCCACGCGGCACAGGACGTCGCGCCGGGCGCCGAGGTCCGGACGGGCAAACTCCGCGGCAGTGACGAGTGGCAGACCGAGAGCGTCCTGATTCCAAAGCCCGTGGACCCGCAGGTGGCCGTCCAGCTGGCCCAGCGGATCGTCGAGAAGATCGGTGAGTGAGTCAGGGCTCGTCGCGGAACAGCGCGAGGTGGCGCACCAGCGTCCGGTTCTCCAGCCCGCCGGCGAGCGCGCCCGAGAGCACGCCGATGGTGGCGATGAACCCGCCGGTACGCAGCAGGTCGACGAGGTCGATCTCGGGGTTCGTCAGACTCGGCCAGTTGGTCATCAGGTTCGGCGGGAAGACGTAGAACTCGATGACGAGCATGATCGCCCCGACCAGCAGGAACAGGCCGACGGTCCCCAAAAGGAGGATCAGGTAGGCGGTCACGTTGACCAGGGCCATGTGCTCGGTGGTCACCTGGCTGTGCCGGCGGGGGAAAAAGAGGTTCTGGACGAACATGACGTGCGTCGCCGCGGCGAGGACGGCCGCGATCGCGAACGCGGCGGCAGTGCCGTTGGTCAGGTTCAGGCCGACGTCCCACGTCTCGGCGCTGAACACGAGGATGAGCGTCGGCGTCACCGCCGCCGTCGAGAGCTTCGGCAGCGACAGGGGCAACAGGAGGCCGCGGCTGTCGGCCAGCGCGCGCCCGACCTGGCGCGGGTTGGCCAGCGCGCTCCGCAGGTGGAAGGTCAGGCGGGCGAGGGGGCCCCGCTCGGCCGTCTCCGATTCGGGGATCGACGACGCGACGCTCTCGAGGTAGTGCTGGGCGTAGGCGTCGAAACTCGGCACCGACCGCCGGTCGGAGTCGAACCGGAACGGCTGCATCGCCTCGCCGTCGCCGTGCGTCGCGCCGAGGACGTGTCCGAGCAGGTGTGCCAGGAGCGCGGCGCCGTTCCAGCGGACGGCCGGGTCGTCGAGCGCCCGCACCGGGCGGTCGCGCGGTCCCGAGCGCAATCGATCGGTCGAGATCACGGCGACGCGGCTGACGGGCGAGGCCAGCCCCGGGACGCGCGTCTGGTCGCGTGCCAGCAGCGGGACGTCGGTGACGACCACCACCAGGTCGTAGGGCCCGTCGACCATCCGCTCGGCGGCGACGTCCAGGAACTCCGCCGGCTGGCGCGCCGTCCCGTCGGACAATCGGTCGGGCTCGTCCCTGACGAACCGCCACCGGGCGTCAGTCGAACGCGCCAGTTCGTCGACGACGTCGCCGGCGAGGCGCTCGGCGAACGCCGCGAGCGGCTCCGGGTCTGACTGGGGCGAGTGGGCGACGACCACGCCGGCGTCGACCGACAGCGAGGCGTCGTCCGGGCCGGCCGCGGCGACCGGCCGCTCGCTCGCGGACTGCGTCCGGGGCTCGTCCATGTTCCTGTGGTCGGTCCCGACGCGGAAAAGCCCCGGCCGGCCCTCGATTCAAGGCGGTGGCCGCCGACGAGCCGCCATGGGCTATCACCTCGTCGATCCCGCTGACGTCGAACCGACGCCCGACCACCCCTGCGACCGCCGGTCGATCGCCGAAGCCGCCGACCTCGCCCAGCTGGCGGCGGCGGTCTACGAGATCGACCCCGGCGAGCAGCTCGCGACCACCTACCACTACCACGAGCAGCGCGAGGAGCTGTTCTACGTCCTCGCGGGGACGCTGCACGTCGAGACGCCCGACGGCGAGTTCGTCGTCGGCGCCGACGAGGCGTTCGTCGCCGAGCCCGACAGCCCGATCCTCCCGGCCGTCCCCGAGTCCGCCGCCGAACCCGCACGCGTCCTTGGCGTGGGCGCCCCGAAGTTCGACGTGGGTCGGCCCTACGAGCCCGACGCGGAGTCGCCCTGAGCCGGCGCGACCGCTGGACAGCGAGTGCCAACCGTTGACAGATTGTCGCCAGTTTGCGGGGGCTTTTGGTCCGGGGGCCGTAGGAAGAGCCATGAGCGGAGACGACGCTGCGGACGCCGTCGAGCCCGACGCGGGCGAGGAGCTGGCCTGGGAGACGCTGTACGGCGAGACGGCCTACATGTGTCCGGGATTCGACATCCAGCGCGAGCGCGTCCGCCTGCCCGACGGCCGCGAGACCGACTTCGACTACCTCTCCGAGAGCGAGAGCGTCGTGATCGTCCCGTTCACCTCTGACGGCGAGGTCGTCGTCATCGAGGAGTGGCGCCAGGCGGTGAAACGCGTCAGCCGCTCGTTCCCCGCCGGGGGCATCGAGGCCGGCGACCGGGACGACCTCGAAGCGACCGCCCGCCGCGAACTCGAGGAGGAGACCGGCTACGAGGCCGGCACCGTCGAGCACCTGACGAGCGTCGAGCCGGCCAACGGCTTCGCCGACGCGGTCTTTCACTACTTCCTGGCCAGCGACTGCGAGCCCACGGGCGAGCAGGACCTCGACGGCGACGAGAGCATCCGCGTCGACACCGCGGACTTCGAGGCCCTCCGGGCGGCGGTCCGCGACGGCGACCTCCGCGACGGCCGGACGGCCTTCGGCGTGCTCTACTACGCAGCGTTCGCCTGAGGCCGGAACGGAACCCTTAGGCTCGCCACGGGGCAACCGCAGCCAATGCGCGAGTGCTTCGAGGTCCGGGACTACGACGCCGCGGGCCGGATCGGCGAACTCACCGTCCCGCGGGCGGGCGTCACCGTCGAGACGCCGGCGCTCATGCCGGTCGTCAACCCCCACGTCCGCACCGTCGAGCCCGCCCGCCTCGAATCGGAGTTCGGCGCGGAGATCCTCATCACGAACGGCTACGTCCTCTACGGCAGCGACGAGTACCGCGAGGACGCCCTCGACGTCGGCCTGCACGACCTCTATGACTTTTCGGGCGCCATCGTCACCGACTCGGGCTCGTTCCAGCTCGCCGAGTACGGCGAGATCGACGTCGACACCGAGGAGATCCTCCGGTTCCAGCACGAGATCGGGTCGGACGTCGGCACGCCCGTCGACATCCCGACGCCGCCCGACGCCAGCCGCGAGCAGGCCGAGTCGGAACTCGCGACGACGCAGGAACGCCTCGAACTCGCCGAGACCGTCGACACCGGGGACATGCTGGTCAACGCGCCGATCCAGGGCTCGACGCACCTCGACCTCCGCGAGTCGGCCGCCGAGCACGCCTACGGCACCGCCCTCGACGTGTTCCCGATCGGCGCCGTCGTCCCCCTCCTGAACAACTACCGCTACGACGACGTGGTCGACGTCGTCGCCGCGTCCAAGCGCGGCCTGCGCGAGGACGCCCCCGTCCACCTGTTCGGCGCCGGCCACCCCATGATGTTCGCGCTCGCGGTCGCGATGGGCTGTGATCTCTTCGACTCGGCGGCCTACGCCATCTACGCCCGCGACGACCGCTACCTGACGGTCCGCGGGACGGAACACCTCGAGGACCTGGACTACTTTCCCTGTGAGTGCCCGATCTGCGCCGCGTACACGCCCGACGAGGTCGAGTCCTGCGACGCCGCAGAGCGCGAGCGCCTGCTCGCCGAGCACAACCTCCACGTCACCTACGGCGAGATCAGGCGGATCAAGCAGGCGATCCGCCGCGGGAACCTCCTGGAGCTCGTCGAGGCGCGCGCCCGCGGCCACCCGGCGATGCTCGACGGCTACCGGGCGCTGCTCGACCACGCCGACCAGCTCGAGCGAACAGACCCCGTCTCGAAGGACGCCTTCTTCCACGTCTCGGCCGAGAGCGCCGCCCGCCCGGAGGTGCTGCGCCACCACGAGCGCCTCGCCCGGCTCGACGCCAGCGGCGAAATCCTCCTGAGCGAGGGCGACCCCAACGACGCCTACGACGAGACCTGGCGGGTCAAACCGCCGTTCGGCCCGTTCCCCCGGGAACTGTCAGATGGCTACCCGCTCACCGCGGAAGTGCCCGAGCGGCTGGACGACCAGGCTTACGAGCAGGCCGCCGCGGGCGTCGCCCGGCTGGTCGCGGCGAACCCCGACGCCACCTTCGCGCTGGCGCACTGGGGCTGGCCGGCCAGCGCGCTGGAGCGGGTGCCCGACGGCGTCGACGTCTACGAACTCGGCGTCGAGGACGCGATCGACTTCGCGGACGACTCGCCCGACGCCGACGGCGGCGGGAGCGGTACGGAGGAGCCCGACGGATGAACCACGAGAAACTGTTCTACGGCTCGCTGGCGGTCTACGGCCTGCTGAGTGCAATCGGGTACGTACTCGGGGGCGCACTCGGGAATCTGACGGTCGCGTCGGGCGTCGCGCTCCTGGCGAGCGTCGCGATCTTCGCCGTCGGGGCGTACCGCCTCTGGCGACCTGCGCAGTCGGGCGAACTGCCCGCGTCCTGGCTGGCGTACGTCGCCGCGGCTGCCGCCGTGTTCGCGGCGCTCACGCTCGCGGTCGAACTCCTCTGAGCGCCGATCCGCCCAGCCCGCCGAAGGAAAGACAGTTGGTCGCGCTGCCCCGACGGGGAGCCATGACCGAGTACTTCGAGGTCCACGAGCGGGACGGGGCCGCTCGCATCGGCGAGCTCCGCCTCGCCGACTCCCTCACCACGCCCGCGCTCGCCGACGGCGTGCTCGCGGACGCGGGCAGCCGCTGGCCCGAAGACCGCGCCGTCCCCGAGGGCGACGAGTCCGTCCTGACGGTGCTTCCCCACCGGGGACTGCCGCCGGGGACGCCCGCGGAGGTCCAGGACGCCTTCGCCGTCGACTACCCCGACGTCGACTTCCCGAGCGCCGCCGTCGTCTCGCCCGAGACGGCCGCCGACTACGGCGCCGACGCGTACGTCCTCTCGAACGCGTCCGGGTACGTCGGCCACGCCGCCGCGTTCGTCGACGCGGTGCTCGAGACCAAGGCGGCGATCCCGGCCGATGCTGCCCTCTATCTCTCCGGGGTCGCCACCGCGGGCAACGTCGCCACGCTCGCGTACGCCGGCGTCGACCTCGTGGACGAAGACCGCGCCGTGATCCGCGGCACCCGGGGCTTCTACCAGGCCACCGACGGCGAGTACTTCCTGGAGGACCTGGACGAACTGCCCTGCGCCTGTCCGGCCTGTCAGGTCCCGCGCGAGGAGTTCGGTCCGGCGGAGTGCGCCGAGCACAACGTCAACGCGCTCGAGGCTGAACTCCGCCGCGTGCGCCGGCGGATCCGCGACGGCCGCCTCCGGGACTACGTCGAGGGCCAGGCGCGCCACGACCAGTGGCAGACCGCCACGTTCCGGCGGCTGGACCAGCAGTACGGCTACCTCGAACAGCGCACGCCCGTCGTCCGCCGGGCGGAGATCACCGCGGCGACCGACGACACGATCCGTCGCGTCGAGATCCAGCGCTTCGCCCAGCGGGTGACCGAGCGATACCGCAACCGTTTCTCGAATCCGCTGGTGCTCGTGCCCTGTTCGGCGACGAAACCCTACAGCGAGTCCCAGAGCCACGAGCAGTACCACGACGTCATCCAGTGGCGCGCCCACGTCGTCTCGATGACCTCGCCGATCGGCGTCGTCCCGCAGGAGTTAGAGTGCACCTACCCCGCCCAGCACTACGACTCGGTGGTCACCGGCGAGTGGACGGCCACGGAGATCGAGTTCGTCAGCGACGTCCTCCGGTCGTACCTCGAACGCAACGACTACCCCGAGGTAATCGCGCACGTCCCCCCGGAAGGCTACCGCGAGATCGTCGAGCGCGCGACGGCCGACCTGGACGTCGATCCCGTCCTCACCGTCGACGATCACCCGACGACCAGCGAGTCACTGTCGAACCTCGCGGCCGAACTCGAGGGCGAGCTCCAGTACCCCAAGCGCGAGCGCGAGCACAACACCGTCCGCGCCATCGCGGACTACCAGTTCGGCGACGGCGCGGGCGACGAGCTCTTCGGCGACATCCAGACCCGCTCGCGCTACCCCAAACTGCGCGTCCACGACGCCGACGGCGAACAGCTGGCGGCGATGGTCCCCCAGTACGGCGTGCTATCGCTGACGCTTGCCGGCGGACGCCAGTGGGTCGACAGCGACGCCCCCGTCAAGCGCGTCGAGATCGACGACTTCGTCCCGCACGGCAGCGTCCTCGCGCCGGGCGTGGTCGACGCCAGCGACGACATCCGCCCGGGCGACGAGGTCGTCGTCGAGGGGCCGTCGGCGTTCGCGGTCGGTCGCGCCGAGATGAGCGGCCCGGAGATGGCCGACTCGACCAGGGGCATCGCGAGCGAGGTCCGCCACGTCGAAGAGCGGTAGGCGCGCTCGGGGCCTGAAACGGCCCCCGTCCTTTTCGTCCGCGGGTGCGAGCCGCCGGGCATGGCCGTCTTCGCGGACCTGCAGCGCCGCACCGGCGTCGGCGCGGGCGGCGCCGTCCTGTACGTCCTGGCGCTGGCGGCGGGGATGGGCTACGCCTTCACCGCCGGCCACGTGAACTACGAGAACGGCAAGGTGGTCGTCCTCATCACCGGCCTGGTGTACGCCGTCGGCCTCCTCGGCGTGGTCTGGGGCCTGGCGAACCTGCCGCGGTACGTCCGCCTGCGCCTGGCGGGCCGAACCCGGACGGGCGACGTGACCGACGAGCGCGTCGCCGTCGAGGGCCGCGTCCGCGACCGCGAGGGGACGCTGCGCACGCCCTTCGGCGACGAGCCGGCCGTCTGTTACACGACCCGCGTGCTGGAGCGACGGCCCCGCGACGACGGCGACGGCGATGGCCGTGAGGGGGCGGACGACGCCCGGAGCGCCGACGATGACGACGGCGCGGGCGCGTGGTCGCTCGTGACGATGGCCGAGGACGCCACGCGGTTCGCGGTCGACGACGGGAGCGGCCCGGTCGCGGTCGACCCGGCCCCCGGGGCCGCCGCGTTCCACCTCGGCGACCGGACGCGGGTCGTGGTCGATCCGGACGAGACGCCGCCCGAGCCGATCCGGCGCTTTCTGGCCGAGACCGACGAGTCGGTCCCCAGTGACGTCCCGCTCCGGTTCGAGGAGGCGTGGCTGGCGCCCGGCGACGCAGCGTTCGTCTACGGTCGGGCGGCCCGCGATCCCGACCCGGTCATCGGCGCCGACAGTGCGCCGATCGTCGCGACGGCCGGCTACCCCGAACGGGTCCGCGATCGCGTCGTCCTGGGGATCGGCGCCGGCGCGACCGTCGCGGCGCTGGGGCTCGCGGGGTTGCTGTGGCGGGCGGGCGCGCTGTGACTGCCGAGGTCGCCGGGAGACTTTAGTCCGGAGCGACCCTCCAGGGGTGCATGAACGAGGTCGACCTCGCGGTGCCGCAACCGATCCTCGACTCGCTCCCCGAGGACGGCCAGCCGGCCGCCCAGGACATGCAGCGGGCCGTCGAAGGCTGGCAACGGCGGGTCAACCGCGCCATCGGCGGCGCCGACGACGACGCCGAGGCGGCGAGCTACGTCCTCGACGCCATCGAGCTGCTCGAGGAGCGCCTCGAGACCTACGACGACTTCGTCCCGGAGCTGCGCGCGTGGGGGCAATCGCCCATCTACGCCATCGCGTGGCGCAACCTCATGGCCGACCTGATCGGCCAGCTGTCGAACCACGACGACGTGGCCGAGCGCCTGGACCGCGAGCGCAACCAGCGGCTCGTCCAGGACGGCATCCGCCTGCGCGACGCCTGAGTCGATTCCCGGCCGGGATTTATGCCCGGTCGGCCCCTCCCGATGGACATGCACCTCGAACTCCGCTTTTTCGCCACCTTCCGCGCCGTCGTCGGCGAGAAGTTCGCCGAGCGGGAGGTTCCCGACGGGACGACCGTCGGCGAGGTCCTCGCGGACCTCCAGGGCGAGTACCCCGACATGGACGACCGCCTGCTCGACGACGACGGCGCGATCCGCCCGCAGCTGTCGATCCTGAAGAACGGCCGCGACGTCGTCCACATGGACGGCGCCGCGACGGGCCTCGAAGACGGCGACACGCTGTCGATCTTCCCGCCGGTCGCTGGCGGGTGCGAGCGCGCTGGACCAGGGGACACGGTCGATGCAGGAGGGCGCTGACGTGCGCCGCGAGAAGGACTTTCGGGGGATCTCCAAGCGCCTCGCCGTCCACTACCTCGAGAACCTCGGCGGCGAGCTCGTCGACGGCGAGGCCGAGGGGCCCGACGAGGCCCGCGTCGCGGGCGAGGGCTGGACCGCCACGCTGTCGGCCGAGAAGGTCCGGGTCGCCGGCTCGCTGGAGCTGACCGAGGTGTCTGTCGCCTTCGATGGCGACGACGACGTCCTGGAGCCGTTGATCGAGCGGTTCAGCCAGAAGGCGATGCGCGCGGGGGGCTGAATGAGCGGCGAACCGATCGAGGGGGAGGTGCTGTTGCTGGCGGGCGTGAAAGCCAGCGTCGGCCCCCAGCGCGTGCCCGACCTGGTCGACCTGGTCCAGGCGGACCTGGCGCCGCGGCTCGAGGAGTACGACCGTGCCTACGAGACCGCCTACGACCGCGAGGACCACGCGGCGTTCTTCGTCGAGGACGGCCACTGGGCCGAGATCGGCGACCGCCTCGACTTCGAGGAGCGCGAGCTCGACGCCGTCCGTCGCGCCCACCACGCCCAGCTCAATCGCCAGGGCCGCCGTGCGGATCGCCTGGAGGCCTTCGAGAGCGCCCTGGAGATCCGCGACTGCGTGCTGATCGGCCGCGAGGAGGAGCTACTTCGCCCCGAGGAACTCTGACAGCGCCGCGTTCACCTTGTTGGGCACGTCGAGTTGCACCCAGTGGCTCGCCTCGGGGTAGCGCTCGACCCGGAGCTCCGGCACCCACTCGTCGAGACTCGTGACGAGATCCAGCGACAGCGCCGCGTCCTGTTCGCCCCAGCAGACCAGCGTCGGCACCGGGATCTCGGTGTCGCCGGGCAGGTCCCCGCCCCAGCCCACGAACGGGAGGCGCTCGCGGACCAGCGGCCACGCCATCGCGCGCCCGAACGCCCGGTAGTAGTCGATGGCGGCCCGCGCTGCGCCCGGTTGACAGAACGCCTCCCGGTAGCGCGCGACGTCGGCCTCGCTGCAGGCGTCCGGGTTGGTCGGCTGCTCGCGGAACAGCTCGCCGATCGCCCGACAGCCGTCGGCGGTCAGCAGCCGCTCGGGGAGCCAGGGGAGCTGGAAGGCGAGCATGTACCACGACCGGCGCAGCTGCTCGCGGTCGAACTCGCGCGCGAACGCGGCGGGGTGCGGCGCGTTCATGACGACCAGTTTCTCCAGCAGGTCCGGCCGGCCGATGCCCAGCGCCCAGGCGACGGCAATAGCCCTGTTATAGACACCTAACAGAGAAGCTAGTGTAAGTGTTCGCCAACACAGGAGGAGTGATCTCTATATTTCACAGTAATTCGTCAATCACAGCACCGACAAATCCGACCACAATAGTTAAAATAACGATTAGAAGAACTTGATAGAATACATCCCCGAGAGAAGCCACCGCCGGAAGATTTGGAACGACGAGTATCATCCCCACTAATGCCCCTAATGCCATGCTCGCAATTCCTAACCTTTGGTTGTTCCATTTGCCCCAATCACCAAACAACTTGTTAATGTCGTTCATAAAAAACGGCTCTTGGTTGCTCATATTACAGAGGTCGTATTTCATTGTGAAAATGTTGTTGGGTAGAACCTCTCCGTTCATCAAAGGAATTATCTTAGCTGTGGAGGTTTCATCTGGGCGAATTAGGATTGGAACCAAGAAGTAATCATAGGAATTATACCACGCTGTTCACTGTGGTTTGTATCTTGTTGAGGTTCTACCTCACTTCTTAGTTCCATATCTCAATGTGCTGGCACCAGCATGGTCAGGATCGAGTTTCATCAATTCGAGCCAGGAGCCCGGCCTTTGTTATGTTACCAGCGGCCCACCCTTTGACCCAGGAAGAATCAATCCTGTATGAGAATCTATTCGAGACGTTCACCTGAAGGTGATTGGTGTCGGCATTTTGTGAGATAAGCTCCTTGTAGTAGACACTGGAAATGGTGAGCATTTCTTGGTAAATCTCTCTTTTCCCGCCGTTCGTGGAGTATTTGAGACCCACCTCTTCATTGTCTGTGACTGTGCTAACGTCGTATCCGTCCTCAACTAATCGGAATTTGAAAGCCCGTGTGAGATATTCAGTGCTACCGCTATTATGTCAACTACCCCGCCCTAACCGCCGTAGGCGGTTAGAGGGCGGGGCTTGCGTGGC
>JBDGSW010000034.1:0-12444 GCA_042217345.1 Haloarculaceae archaeon | reverse complement strand
GACGAACAGCGGCGACTGCTTGAGCTTCTTGTTCTCGTGGGTCAGCCGCTCGAGTTTCTGCTGGTACTTGTTGTTCTCGGCGTTGGCGTCCAACAGCTTGTCGCGCATGTCCTCGTTCTGGCTCTCGAGGACTTCGAGGCGTTCCTGGAGGGCGTTGATCTTCTCCTGCTGTGACGCGTCTTCGTCGTAGGGCAGCTCGACGTCGTCCACAGTGTCGGTCATTGCAGCCGGGTAAGTGATGTAGTAATAAGAGGCTTCGGGTAGACACAACCCCCCGAATCGGCCGTCTCGCCCCGCGGTTTGCCGGTCGGAGAAATTACTACAACGCATGATAGTGAATGAGAAATATTATTAGCCTGTATCCGGAAGTCGCGGGTACGATGAGCGCTTCAGAGTCCGCACGGGCCGACGCAGACGCCGGGGGATGGGACGCCGTCCGGGAGCTCCCCCCGAGCGCGAAGCTGGTCGCGAAGACCCTCGAGTACAACGACACGCTGACCCAGAGTCAGCTCGCCGACGAGACACTGTTGCCCCCCCGAACGGTGCGGTACGCGCTGAACCGTCTCGAAGAGGTCGACGTCGTCGAATCGCGCTTTTCCTTCTCAGACGCGCGCAAGCGTATCTACACGCTGACGATCGACGACCGGTCCTGAGCGGGCGTCGCTCCGACACCGCCGGTCGACCGAACGTTGAAGTGTGGTGACGGGTCCACCTGCAGTCGTGTCCGATCCCGCCACTGTCAAACGCACGCTCGCACGGCTCGCCGACCGCGCGCCCGCCGCCCCGTCGACGCCCCTTGGGTCCGACCGCGACGACTACCGGACGGTCGTCGACGCCGGGACGGCAGCCACCGATTCCCTGGCGGCGGCCGCAGCGTTCGCCGACGAGGTCGGGGTCGACCGGCTGGCGGCCGCCGTCGAGCGGGCAGCGGCGCAGGCCGACCACGCCGCCGCACGTCGCGGTCGGCGCGCGCTGGCGGCGTTCGACGACGCGCGCTCGGCTCTCGAGTCGCCCGGGGACGGCTCGTTCGGCTGCGAGTCCGCCGCCGAGGCGACCGACGACCACTTCCGCTCCGGTCGCGGAATGCCTTTATGGGGGAGTTCCGAACGAAGGGGCAAATGACGCGGGTGATACACACCGGCGACACGCACCTGGGTTACCGGCAGTATCATCGGCCGGAACGCCGGGCGGACTTCCTGGACGCCTTCCGAACGGTCGCCGAGGACGCCGTCGCCGACGACGTCGACGCGGTCGTCCACGCCGGCGACCTCTTTCACGACCGCCGCCCCGACCTCCCCGACATCCTGGGCGCCCTGGACGTCCTCCGCACGCTCGCCGACGCCGACGTCCCCTTCCTGGCGATCGTCGGCAACCACGAGACCAAGCGCGACGCCCAGTGGCTCGATCTGTTCGAGTCCCTCGGGCTGGCGACCCGCCTCGGCGACGAGCCGGTGACCGTCGGCGACACCGCCTTTTACGGCCTGGACTTCGTCCCCCGGTCGCGCCGGGACGAACTGGACTACGAGTTCGCCGACCACGACGCCGCCCACGCCGCGCTCGTCGCCCACGGCCTGTTCGAGCCGCTCGTCCCCGACTACGGCAAGGGCTCCTGGGACTCCGCCGAGGTGCTCGACCGGGCGAACGTCGACTTCGACGCGATGTTGCTCGGCGACGAGCACACGGCCGGCAAAGCCGAAGTCGGCGACGCCTGGGTCACCTACTGCGGGTCGACCGAGCGCGCGAGCGCCAGCGAGCGCGAGGACCGCGGCTACAACATCGTCGAGTTCGACGGCCGGGTGTCGATCCGCCGTCGCGGGCTCTCGACCCGGGAGTTCGTCTTCGTCGACGTCGAACTCGGCGAGGGCGAGGGCGTCGAGCGCGTCCGCGAGCGCGTCGGGCAGCACGACCTGGCGGACGCGGTCGTCGTCGTTCACGTCGACGGCGACGGTGAGCCGGTCTCGCCGGCGCGCATCGAGGAGTTCGCCGCCGAGGAGGGCGCCCTGATCGCCCGGGTGACCGACCACCGGGAGGTCGCCGACACCGGCGAGGTCGACGTGAGCTTCGCGGACCCCGACGACGCGGTCCGCGAGCGCATCCGCGACCTCGGCCTGAGCCAGGCCGCCCGCGACGTCGACGAGACCGTCCGCGCCAGCAAGGTGGCCGACTCGAAGGTCGCCGACGAGGTCGAGGCGCACGTCCGCGAACTGCTGGAGGCGGGCGACGCGAACGTCTTCGCGCCGGCCGAGTCGGACGGGTCCGTGGACGAGACCGCCGGAGCGTCCGACGAGCCCGACGCGACCGACGAGGACGCGGTCGAGGCTGACGGCGGCGGCTCGGCCCAACCGGACGGCGATCCCCCGACCGAAGCCGACGACCAGGAGGCGCCAGCCGCCGAGGGGGCAGCCGACGGCGACGACGACCAGCCGACCCTGGGTGAGTTCGAATGAGGTTCGAGCGCATCCGCCTGGAGAACTTCAAGTGCTACGCGGACGCGGACCTGCGCCTGGACCAGGGAGTGACGGTCATCCACGGGCTCAACGGCAGCGGGAAGTCCTCGCTGTTGGAGGCCTGTTTCTTCGCGCTGTACGGGTCCCGCTCGCTGGAGAAGACGCTGGAGGACGTGGTGACCATCGGCGCCGAGGACGCGACGATCGAGCTCTGGTTCGCTCACGGCGGCGGGTCGTACCACGTCGAGCGCCGGCTGCGCGTCACCGAAGAGCGCGCGACGACGGCCAAGTGCGTTCTGGAGACGCCCGACGGGGTCTACGAGGGCGCGCGGGCGGTGCGCGAACACGTCACCGAGCTCCTGCGGATGGACGCCGAGGCGTTCGTCAACTGCGCGTACGTCCGCCAGGGCGAGGTCAACAAGCTGATCAACGCCACGCCCGGCGAGCGCCAGGACATGATCGACGACCTGCTCCAGCTCGGCAAGCTCGAGGACTACCGCGAGCGCGCCAGTCAGGCCCGCCTGGGCGTCAAACACGTCCGCGACGGCAAGGCCGAACTCCTCGAGGAACTCGAGACCCAGGTCGGGCGCAAGGAGGACCGCGACCTCCACGCCCAGTTGAACGAGCTCCAGACGCGACTGGCCGACCTCGACGAGCAGCTCGAGAACTACGAGGCCCAGCGCGAGAACGCGGTCGCGACCCGCGACGAGGCCGCGTCGATCATCGAAGAGTACGACGAGAAGCGCGAACGCCTCGCGACCCTCCGCGAGGAGATCGAGGACCTCTCGGAGACGATCGAGGCGACCGAACGCGAGCGATCGGAGCTGCAGGAACGGATCCGCGAGCTGAGAGACGAGCGGGACGCGGTCGTCGCGGAGCGGACGGAGCTACTCGCAGAGACGGACCTCGATGACGACGTCGACCGCGAGGCCGTCGCCGAGCGGATCGAGGCCCTCCGCGCGGAGGACGACGAGCTGCGCAGCGCCATCGAGCAACACCGCCTGCAGGCCCAGGAGCACACGAGCGAGGCCGAGTCGGCGCGCGAGGCGGCCGACGATCTGGACGACCGCGCCGCGGAGGCGCGCGAGCGGGCCGACGATCTGTCTGAGTCGCTCGCGGAGGCCCGCGAGACCATCGCACAGCGCCGCGAGAAGATCGAGTCGATCGACGAGCGTCTCGCCGAGCGACGGGCGGCGTTCGCGGACGCACCGATCGACGCCGACGAGGCCGACGAGCACTGGGACGGCGTCGCCGACGACCTCAACGACCAGCGCGAGCGCGAGACGGAACTGGAGACGACCCTGGAGAACGAGCGTGCCGCGCTCCGGGAGGCCGAGGAGCTACTGGAGGCCGGGAAGTGTCCCGAGTGCGGTCAACCCGTCGAAGACTCGCCGCACGTCGACTCGATCGAGGACGACCGCGAGCGCGTCGCCGAACTGGAGAACGAATTGGTGAGCGTCCGCGAGCGGCGCCAGGACTTGGAGGAGGAGCTCGATCGGGCCGAGGAGCTGGTCGAACTGGCCGACGAGATCGAGCAGTTACGGACCAACCGCGAGAACGTCGAACAGCTCCTCGAGGAACAGTCGTCGGGGCTGGACGAGCGCGAGGCCGAGATCGAGTCGCTTCGCGAGGACGCCGCCGAGTACGAGACCGAGGCCGAACAGAAGCGCGAGGCGGCCGCCGAGGCAGAGGCGGTCGCCGCCGACGTCCGCCAGGATATCGCCGAGTGTAACGAACAACTGAGCGAGATCAGGGGGGCGATCGAACAGCTGACCGCCGTCGAGGACACGTTCGAGCGCGAGTCGGACCTGGTCGACGAGATCGAGCGCCTGCGCGAGACGCGCTCGAACAAGGCCGAACTCAACGACGAACGCCGCGAACGTCTCGCCGACAAGCGTGACCGGCGCGCCGACCTCGAGGAGGAGTTCGACGAGTCGGCCGTCGAGCAGGCCCGCGAGGAGAAACGCCGGGCCGAGGCCTACCTGGAGAAAGTCGAGCCCAAACTCGAGGAGCTCAGAGCCGAGCGCGACGACCTGACCGGGCGGATCGGCGGGGTGAAACAGGAGATCGAGGCGCTGGAGGGGATCCGCGAGCGCCGCGACGACCTCGCTGAGACCGTCGCCAACCTGGAGTCGCTGTACGAGGAGGCCGAGCAACTCCAGGACATGTACGGGACCCTGCGTGCGGAGCTTCGCCAGCGCAACGTCGAGAGCCTCGAGCGCATGCTCAACGAGACGTTCGAGCTGGTCTACCAGAACGACTCGTACTCGCGAATCGAGCTCGACGGCGAGTACGAGCTGACAGTCTACCAGAAAGACGGCGACGCGCTCGATCCAGAGCAGCTCTCGGGCGGTGAGCGCGCGCTCTTTAACCTCTCGCTGCGCTGTGCGATCTATCGACTGCTCGCGGAGGGGATCGAGGGGTCGGCGCCGATGCCGCCGCTGATCCTCGACGAGCCGACGGTGTTTCTGGACTCGGGGCACGTCTCCAAGCTGGTCGAACTCGTCGACACGATGCGCGAGCTCGGCGTCGAACAGATCGTCGTCGTGAGCCACGACGAGGAGCTCGTCGGTGCGGCCGACGACCTGGTAACGGTTCGGAAGGACGCGACCACCAACCGCTCGACCGTCGAGCGCGAGGAGGGCGTTCCGGACGCGCTGCTGTCGACCGCCGACTAGCCGCGCAGGCGCGCGAGCCCCTCGCTCGCCAGGTCGGTGGTTTCGTAGCCGCCCTCGCCGGCGACGGTCGTCTCCGCGACCAGCCCGGCGGCGCGGAACTCCGTCAGCAGGCCGAGCAGGTCCGACTCGCAGAGGTCCGTCGACGAGAGGAGCGTCCGGACGGCGATCGGTCCGTTCGCGTCGAGGTGTACCAGGAGTCCCAGGCTCCGGTCGTCGTTGACGGCGCTCGCGACGGTCCGGACGGATTCGGGAACGGCCCGGGCGGCGGTCGCCAGCGGCGACTCGCCCTCGACGGGTTCCAGGCGGTCGTTGGGGAGGTACCGCTCCGTGCCCGTCTCGGGGTCGCGGACGCGACTGGACTCGTCGGATTCGGCGAGCAGGAGGTACAGAGTGCCCGACTCGTCGCGGACGGTACGCATGGCGGTCCCTAGCGCCGCGCGGGGGTTAGCCGTTCTGGTCGGCGTCGTCGCCCGTGCGCTCGCGGGCCAGGCGCTCGCGGGTGCGCCGGTAGCGCCAGTAGCCGTAGACGAACGTCGCCACGCCGAGCGCGAAGACGGCGCCGCCGCGGCCCCACTCGCCGCGGAAGACGATGAGCATGGGGCCGAGGCTGGCGGCGAACAGCGCGACGTTGAAGATGGCGACGAGCTTCCAGAACGAGCGGGCGAGATCGCGGGGGACGTCGTTGGTCGATGGGTCGGGCGCCCGCGGGCCGTGCTCCGGCGGGCTCGGCATGACGAGTCCGCGGACTGAAAAGCCCTCGGAGCCGTCCTCGGGCTCGCCGTCGTCGTCACCGTCGGGCTGGGCGGCCGGCGTCACGACTGCCGGTTGGGGGAGCCCGCGAAAAAACCTTCCGCGAACGATCAGGCCGCGTCCTCGAGGGAGATGGCACCGCTCGACTGTACCCAGGCGAGGGGATTCTCCGCGTCGTAGAGGACCATCCCCTCGTCGGTCTCGTACACCTCGACCGTCTCGACTGCGTCGGGCACTGCCGGCTCGGCCCGTGCGTCCGTCTCGCTGTCCAGCTCCGACCGACGTCCGTTGGCGCGGTCCGTCATATCGCTTACATGCCGTGGTATGCGGTTGCATGCCAAATACCTTGTGGAGGGGTCGGTCCTCGAAACGGCGGCGACCGCCGGGGTTTTAATCGGGGGTCGCGAACGGGGCCACATCATGGACGGGTCCGGGTCCGAGCCATCCCAGAGTGGGCTGGCCGATTTCGCTGCGAGTGACGACGGTGCGGCCGAGGCCGCCGGCGACGACGAGCGCGACGTCGCCGCGGAGGCGCGGGCGGTCGCAGGGCGGGGCGGCGGTTCCTTCGAGATCGTCGACTTGGAGGAGATCCGCTACCCCGAAGCAGACGGGGAGACGACGCTGTCGGTGTTCCAGGTCGACTACACCGTCGAGCGCGACGCGAACGGCACCGAGTTCCCCGTGATCCACGTCTTCGGTCGCACGCCCGACGAGCAAGAGCTCGTCCACGTCGAGGTCTACGAGTTCAAGCCGTATTTTTACGCTCCCACCGACTCGCTGACGGAGGCCGACCTCAACCGGGACGTCATCACCGGCTGGGCGGAGGAAGACGACGACGGCGATCCCTACGAGTCGATCCGGGGCGAGCGCCTGACGAAGATCTTCGGCCGGACGCCCCGCGACGTCGGGCAAATCCGCGAGGAGTTCGACCACTACGAGGCCGACATCCTGTTCCCGAACCGCCTGCTCATCGACAAGGACGTCACCAGCGGCATCCGCGTGCCCACCCGCCGCGAGGACGAGGGCGGGCCCATCCGGGTGCCCCACCAGGAGGTCCGGGCCGTCGACGCCGACGCCGAGCCCCGGGTGAACACCTTCGACATCGAGGTGGACGACCGCCACGGGTTCCCCGAGGAGGGCGAGGAGCCCATCATCTGTCTGACCTCCCACGACTCGTACGACGACGAGTACGTCGTCTGGCTGTACGACGCGGGCAAAGGCGTCGAACCGCCGGCAGCGCTGGCCGGGTACGACCCCATCGAGACCGACTTCGACGCCGACGTCCGGGTCTTCGAGGAGGAGGAAGCGATGCTCGACGCGTTCGTCGCCTACCTGGAGGAGACCGATCCAGACATTCTGACGGGCTGGAACTTCGACGACTTCGACGCCCCGTACTTCCTGGACCGCCTGGAGGAACTCCAGGGTCCCCACCACGACTACGACCTCTCGATCGGGCGCCTCTCCCGGGTCGACGAGGTCTGGCGCAACAACTGGCAGGGCCCGAACGTCAAGGGCCGGGTCGTCTTCGACCTCCTCTATGCGTACCAGCGCACCAAGTTCACCGAGCTGGACTCCTACCGGCTGGACGCAGTCGGCGAGACGGAACTGGGCGTCGGCAAGGAGCGCTATCCCGGCGACATCGGCGACCTCTGGGAGGACGACCCCGAGCGCCTGCTGGAGTACAACCTGCGCGACGTCGAGCTCTGCGTCGAGCTCAACGCCCAGCAGGACATCATCCCCTTCTGGCAGGAGGTCGCCTCCTTCGTCGGCTGCAAGCTCGAGGACGCGACGACGCCCGGCGACGCCGTCGACATGTACGTCTTGCACAAACTGCACGGCAACTTCGCGCTCCCCTCGAAGGGCCAACACGACGCCGAGGACTACGAGGGCGGCGCCGTCTTCGACCCCATCACGGGCGTGCGCGAGAACGTCACGGTGCTGGACCTGAAGAGCCTGTACCCGATGTGCATGGTGACGATCAACGCCAGCCCCGAGACGAAGGTCGACCCCGACGCCTACGACGGCGAGACCTTCCGGGCGCCCAACGGCCAGCACTTCCGGACGGAGCCCGACGGGGTCATCCGGGAGATGGTCGACGAACTTCTGACAGAACGTGAGGTGAAGAAATCGAAGCGGAACGATTTCGACCCGGATACGGCCGAATACGAACGGTTCGACCGACAGCAATCAGCTGTCAAAGTAATTATGAATTCTCTGTACGGCGTACTGGGATGGGATCGATTCCGCCTGTACGACAAGGAGATGGGCGCCGCCGTGACGGCGACGGGTCGGGAGGTCATCTCGTTCACCGAGACGGTGACCAACCGGATGGACAAGTCCGTCGTCTACGGCGACACGGACAGCGTCATGATCGAACTCGGCGGCGACGTCACGACCGACGAGGCGATCGACCAGTCGTTCGAGCTCGAGGCCTCGATCAACGAGTCCTACGACGAGTTCGCGCGCGAGGAACTCAACGCCGACGACCACCGCTTCCAGATCGAGTTCGAGAAGCTCTACCGACGGTTCTTCCAGGCGGGCAAGAAGAAACGCTACGCGGGCCACATCGTCTGGAAGGAGGGCAAAGACGTCGACGACGTCGACATCACGGGCTTCGAGTACCAGCGCTCGGACATCGCGCCGATCACCAAGGAGGTCCAAAAGGAGGTCATCGACCGGATCGTCCACGGCGAGGACATCGAGGACGTCAAGACATACGTCCACGAGGTCATCGAGGACTTCCAGGAGGGGCAGGTCAGCCTCGACGAGATCGCCATCCCGGGCGGCATCGGCAAGCGCCTGGACAACTACGACACCGACACGGCTCACGTCCGCGGCGCGAAGTACGCCAACCTCCTGCTGGGGACGGACTTCCAGCGCGGCTCGAAGCCAAAGCGGCTGTACCTGCGGCGCGTCCACGACGACTTCTACCAGCGCATCGAGGACGAACTCGGCCTCGACCCCGCGGAGGACCCACTGTACGGCGAGTTCCGGCGCGACCCGGACGTCATCTGCTTCGAGTACGAGGACCAGGTCCCCGACGAATTCGAAGTCGACTGGGAGAAGATGCTCGAGAAGACGCTGAAGGGCCCGATCGCGCGCATCCTCGAGGCCCTGGACGTCTCCTGGGACGAGGTCAAAAGCGGCCAGGAGCAGACCGGACTGGGCAGCTTCATGTGACCGGGGACGTGACCGCGGCGGTCAGTTCGCCTCGAGGGGATCGTCGTCGCCGTCGAACTCCGGCCGGGAGACGTCGGTGAACTCGAAGCGTGCGCCCCCGGCACTGCTCTCGGTGACGGCCACGTCCCAGCCGTGGGCGTCGGCGATCGCTGCCACGATGGCCAGTCCGAAGCCGGTGCCGTCGGCGTTGGTGGTGTACCCCTTCTCGAAGACGCTCTCGCGCTCGTCGGCGGGGATGCCCGGGCCGTCGTCGGCGACGTAGAAGCCGTCGGCGTCGGGGAGCGCGCCGACGGTGACGGTGAGGACGTCGCCGGCGTCCTCGTGCGCTTGCGAGCGAGGGCTCGTGGAACCGTGCTCGATCGCGTTGCGAAAGAGGTTCTCCAGCAGCTGGACGAGCTGGGCTTCGTCGGCTGGGACGTCGCGGTCGACGGTCACCTCGAGCGTGGCATCCGCGGTCTCGACGTCCGCCCAGGCGCGACGGCTGGCGGTCGCCAGGTCGACGGCGTCGGGGTCGATGACGGTGCGTCCCTGTTTGGCCAGCGCGAGCGCGGTCTCGACGAGTTCGTCGATCCGGTCGAGCGCCTCCGCGACGCGGGCGAGGTTCTCGTCGTCGCCGTCCGCGCGGGCGAGTTCCAGTCGCCCGGCGGCGACCGACAGCGGGTTGCGCAGGTCGTGGCTCAGGAAGCCGGCGAACTCCTCGAGGCGATCGTTCTGGCGCTCGAGCTGGTCGCGCTGGGCCCGGAGGCGCCGGCGGGCGCGGACCATCTCGGTGACGTCCTGGAACAGGACCACGGACCCGGCGAGGCCGTCGGCGCCCTCGAGAGGGGAGGTCTCGATGAGGTAGTGGCGCGCGTCGGCGCCCGTCCCGGTGGTGATCGTGGGGAACGGTTCGGCGGCCTCGAACGCGCGCTCGATCTGGGGGAACCGTTCGTAGAGGTCGCGACGGCGCACGCCCAGCAGGTCGCCGTCGGCGTCCAGCAGCGAGCGCGCGGGGTCGTTGACGTCGACGACCACGTCGGCGCTGTCGAGCACGAGGTAGCCCGTGGCCATCTCGTCGACGACGGCCGAGCGGGCGACGGGGACGATGTCGAGGACGCGATAGCGGAAGATCATCAGCACGCCGACGGGGATCGCGACGGCGAACCCGACGGCGGTGTAGTTGACCCAGGTGACGCCGGTCAGGTAGGCGACGTTCAGCGCCCAGGGAACGACCATCGCCCCGAGGATCGAGAAGATCTGGCCGCGGTAGTGGCGGTTGGTCCGCTCGAACGTCAGGAACGTGTACGCCGCGTACCCGAGGATGGCGTACGCGATGGCGTGGTGGAGGTAGAACACCGGCCCCCAGTCGACCCGCAGGGACGTGAGGCCGCCCCGCTGGGCGAGGTTGGCCGCCCTGATGGCGAGGCCGGCGGGGTTGGTCAACTCGAGCAGGGTGGTCGCCACGAGCGGCGCGGCGACCAGCGCGAACCGGCGCGGACGGAGCCAGGCCGTCCGCTCGGTGTAGTCGGCGGCGAAGACAAAGAGCGTCAGCACGACGACGGTCCCGTTGAGGTAGTAGCCCCAGTACAGCCACAGCTTCAGCCCGCGGGCGGTGACGGTGAGCCGTGCGGCCTCCGAGAGACTCCACAGCGTCGCTGACGCGATCAACAGCGTCGGCGCGACCGGCGAGAGCCGGGGGTGGTCCCAGTGGCGGCGCAAGACCAGGAGGCTTGGCACCGCGACGACCACCGGGAACACCAGCGGGAGCACTACCCAGTTGAACCGGACCATCTGTTGACCGGATTTCAAACTCGGACCCAAGTATGTACGGACGGCTTCGACGGTCGATTCCGGCGAGCGATCCGGCGCTGGCCCGAGGAGCCGCCGCCTCGCGGCCCGTTCCGTCCGCCAAAGCCGTTTCCACAATCGAAAATGAATTTTCCGATGGCCAAATCCAATACGGGAGAATGCGAAAGCATTATGAGCGCCACGTCCCGACGTTGATGTGACTTAGGTGTCCCTAAACTATGGCAACACTCGAAATCTCGAACCTGCACGCGGAGGTTGCCGAGGAGGGCGGCGAGACCATCCTGCGCGGGGTGGACCTGGAGGTCGAATCCGGGGAGATCCACGCGCTGATGGGCCCCAACGGCAGCGGCAAGTCGACGACGGCGAAGATCATCGCCGGCCACTCGGCCTACGAGGTGACTGACGGCGAGGTACTGCTCCACCTCGAGGACGACGAGTTCGGCGACCTCGACGAGGAGATCCCCGAGGACAAACGCACCTGGAACCTGCTGGATCTGGAGCCCAACGAGCGCGCGGCGCTCGGTATCTTCCTGGGATTCCAGTACCCGGCGGAGATCGAGGGCGTGACGATGGTGAACTTCCTGCGGACGGCGCTGAACGCCAAGCTCGAGGAGCGCGCGGAGCTCTTCGAGGACGACGAGGAGGCCGAGGCCGACGACGACGAGGAGGAGGCGGGCTACGAGACCTCTCCGATGGAGGGGCCCGCGGACGAGGGCGAGGTCGGCGTCGCGGAGTTCCAGCAGATCCTCCAGGAGAAGATGGCGCAGCTGGACATGGACGAGAAGTTCGCCCAGCGGTACCTCAACGCCGGGTTCTCCGGCGGCGAGAAGAAACAGAACGAGGTGCTGCAGGCGGCCATCCTGGAGCCGTCGATCGCGGTGCTCGACGAGATCGACTCCGGGCTGGACATCGACCGGCTCCAGGACGTCTCGAAGGGGATCAACGCGCTGCGCGACGAGCAGGGCACCGGCGTGCTGCAGATCACCCACTACCAGCGGATCCTCGACTACGTCGAGCCCGACCACGTCCACATCATGCTCGACGGCCGGATCGTCAAAAGCGGCGACGCGTCGCTGGCCGAGGAGCTCGAGGACAAGGGCTACGACTGGATCCGCGAGGAAGTCGCCGAGGCCGCGTAACGTGACGTGGCTAGCACAGCCTCAAGAGGCTAGAGAAACTACCCTACGATAACAATGAGTTCGGATCAAGACCATCTCAAGGAGACCGACACCGAGGAGCGCTTCGCCTTCAAGAAAGAGGAGTCCTCGGCGTTCAAAACCGACAAGGGCCTGACCGAGGAGACGATCAGGCTCATCAGCGAGGACAAAGACGAGCCCGAGTGGATGCTCCAGCGCCGGCTGCGCGCGCTCGAGCAGTTCCAGCAGATGCCGATGCCGACCGACTGGCCGGGCCAGCCCGACCTGAGCGAGGTCGACGTCGAGGAGATCGTGCCCTACATCCGCCCGGACATCGAGACCCGCGGCGGCGCCGAGAGCTGGGAGGACCTCCCCGAGGAGATCCAGGACACCTTCGACAAGCTGGGCATCCCCGAGGCCGAGAAGAACGCCCTCTCGGGCGTCGGCGCCCAGTACGAGTCGGAG
>JBDGSW010000166.1:0-12510 GCA_042217345.1 Haloarculaceae archaeon | reverse complement strand
CGCAAGGACAAGATCCAGGAGTGGAAAAACGAACAGAAGGCCGACAACTGGATGACGCTGGCCTTCGGCGAGGACCTGGACGACGAGCAGTACGCCGCCGTCGCCAACGAGTTCCTCGCGGAGTTCGGCTCGATGTACGACGGCTTCGAGGCCGCGGCCATCCACGGCCGCGAGGCCCTCGAGGAGACCGACCTCGCCGAGGACGAGATCGACGCGATCGTCGAGACCGCCCGCGAGAACGTCTCGGTGCCGTACGTCACCGTCAGCGGCTACGTCGACCTGCGCTGTCCCGACGGGTCGGGCGTCGACGTCATCAAGGAGGCCCTGCAGGCCGCCGAGGGGAACGGGGAGATCCCCGATGAGGTCGAACTGGAGGTCACGTACGTCGGCTCGCCCGAGTACCGCATCAAGGTGCAGGCGCCCGACTACAAGACCGCCGAGTCCCAGCTCGAGGAGAGCGCCGACCGCGCCCGCGCGGTCATCGGCGACCACGGCGGCAGCGCCGACTTCCACCGCGACCGCAGCACCGACGAGGAATAGCGGCCTCGCTTTTCATGAAGTCCGACATCCGCGTCTGCAGCGCCTGGGAACGCGAGCACGACCGGCCGGTGTACACGCTGGGCGAGACGTGTCCCGACTGCGGCGCGCCGGCGGTCAACAGCGCGCCGGCGCCGTTCGACCCGGCCGATCCGTACGGGAAGTATCGACGGGCTATTAAGCGGGCCGGGCGCGAGTAGGCGGTATGGACGAGTTCGAGATCGATGTCCTCGGCGAGGCCGACCTCGAGGACCCCGTGTTGATCGAGGGGCTGCCGGGCGTCGGTCACGTCGGCAAGCTCGCCGCCGAGCACCTGCTCGAAGAGCTCGACGGCGAGCCCGTCCGGCGGGTGTACTCACAGCACTTCCCGCCCCAGGTGACGATCGACGACGGGCTGGCCGAACTCGCCAGCGCGTCGTTCCACGCCGTGCACACCGAGCAGGGCCGGGACCTGCTGGTGCTGACCGGCGACCACCAGGCCCAGGAGAACCGCGGCCACTACAAGCTGGCCGACGTCTTCCTCGACGTCGCCGCCGAGTTCGACGTCGAGCGCGCGTTCGCGCTGGGCGGCGTCCCGACCGGCGAGCTGATCGAGGAGTACGACGTCCTCGGGGCCGCCAGTTCCCAGGCGGTCGCCGACGACCTCGAGGACGCGGGCGTCGAGTTCCGCGAGGACGAACCCGCCGGCGGTATCGTCGGCGTCAGCGGCCTGCTGCTCGGGCTGGGCCAGCGCCGCGACCTCGACGTGGCCTGCCTGATGGGCGAGACCAGCGGCTACCTCGTCGACCCCAAGAGCGCCCAGGCGGTGCTGACGGTGCTACAGGAACTGATCGGTTTCGAGGTTGACTTCGGGTCGCTGGAAGACCGCGCCGAGGAGATGGAGGAGGTCGTTCGGAAGATCCGCGAACTCGAGAGCGGCGGGCCGGCCGCGCCCGACGAGGACCTGCGCTACATCGGGTGAGCGTGGGCCGAGACACTCTTTGCTCCCGGGGCAATACCCACCGCCCGTGCTCGCGGAGGCGTTCGCCGTACTGCCGCGCTGGCTGGTCGCCGGAGCCGCGCTCGGCGTCGCCGCCAGCGCGCTCGTCGCCGTCCTCTTCGTCGTCCTCGTCCGACGCTACCCGGGCGATGGCGGCACAGACGGCCCGACGACCGACGGCGAGTCCCGTCGCCGCAGCGAGATCCGCGCCTATCTGGATGCCATCGGCGAGTCCTACGTCGAAGACCACATCGTCGCCGGCCAGTCGGTGGAATTCTTCCTCCCGGCCCGGGCGGTCGCGCTCACCTTCGACGCCCGGACGTACTATCGACTCGAGGGCGCCGAGGTGACCGCGGTGCTCGTCGAGCACGAACTGCCGGGGGTGGCGCTGGGCGCGCGCCTGCCCTTCGAGACGCCGTCCGTCGCCGCCGAGGATAACCCGTCGGCGATCGACCCCACGGCGGCCGCCTTCGCGGTGCTCGACCTGCCCGCCGGCGCGTCGACCGAGGAGGTCAGGCGCGCCTACCGCCGGAAGGTCAAGGAGGTCCACCCGGACCTGGGCGGCGACGAGGCCGCGTTCAGGCGCGTCCGCGAGGCCTACGCGACGGCGATGAACGCCGCGGGGTGACGGCGGGCGGCCCGACGGACCCGACGACGACAGTGGTTTACGGCGGCGCCGCCGACCACCGGGCGATGAGTGTGCGTTTCCGCGACCGGGCGGCGCTCCTCGGGGAGACGCTCGTCTGCGCGGACCTCCACGCCGGCAAGGACCGGACGGCCAACGTCGAGCTCCCGCTGGGCGAGCGCGAGAACCTCCTCGGTCGCACGCGGGACCTGCTCGAGCGGTTCGAGCCGGCCGAGGTCGTCTTCGCCGGCGACGTCCTGCACTCGTTCGACCGGCTCCCCGCGGCGGCCCGGGAGACGCTCTCGGCGCTCCGGCAGACGATCAGCGAGGCCGGCAGCGACCTCGTTGTGCTGGGCGGCAACCACGACACGATGCTGGACACGCTGTGGCCCGGCGACGTCCGCGCGGAGTACGAGATCGGGCCACTCGCGTGGCCGTGGGCCGACGGCGCCGAGCGCTCGGTGGTCGCCTGCCACGGTCACGTCGAGCCGGCGGCCGACGCCGACTGTTACGTCATCGGTCACGACCACCCCACGATCACCATCGAGGGCCGCAAGTGGCACTGCTACCTCTACGGGGAGTCGGCCTACCGGGGCGCGGACGTGCTCGTGTTGCCGGCGTTCAGCCACCTCGTCGAAGGCGTCTCGATCAACCGCCGGTTCGGGACGAGCGCGCTCGACTCGCCGCTGATCTCCGACCTCGGGCAGTTCCGCCCGATCGTGTGGGACGAGGGCAGCGACGAGACGCGATCGTTCCCGCCCCTCTCGGAGTTCCGACGCCTGCTATAGGTACGGGCCGACGCGCTCGGCGGCGACGCGACCGCTGGCCAGCGCACCCTGGATCGACGACCACTGGGTGTAGTCGCCGGCGAGCACGACCGGACCCTCCGGCGCGTCGGGATCGGGCAGTTGGTCGCGAATGCCCGGCGACTGATCGAACTGGGCGAACGGCACCCGGACCGTCTCGAGGTGCTCGAGGTCCGCGAATCGGCGCTCGGGGAACCACGCACCCAGCGCGTCGGCTGCCTGGGCGGCCAGCGTCTCGTCGTCCGCGTCCGGCTCGCCGATCCAGGTGGCCGACAGCAGCGTCCGATCGGCGGGCGCGTACTCGGGGGCCACCGCCGACAGCGGCGCGACGTGATCGGGACCCGCCTCGCCGGCGTTGAGGATCAGGCGACGGCCCGTGTCCAGTTCGACGTGTCCCGGGAGGCCGTAGTACTGCGTGACGCAGCCGCGGCCGGCGGTCGGAATCGCGTCGACGCCGGTGAGTTCGGCGGCCGTCGGCGGGTCGGTGGCGACGACCGCCGCGTCGAACTCGGTAGCCTCGCCGGCCGCCGTGACGGTGACGCCCGCGGTGCCGGGCTCGACGCGCTCGACCCGCGCGTCCAGGCGGACGTCGAGGCCAGCGTCGCGAGCGCGCGCGGCCAGCTGGGCCGGGATCGCGCCCATCCCGTCGGCGGGGACGGCCGCGCGCCCGTCCGCGAGCATCCGGAACACGTAGCGGAAGACGCCGGCGTCGGTCGACAGCGACCGGTCGAGCGTGATCCCGCCGACGAACGGCGCGACCACCGCGTCGACGAACCGCCGGGAGAATCCCCGAGCGTCGAGTTCGGCGGCGGTCGAACGCTCGACACCGCGGTCGAACAGCGCGTCCGGGTCGACGTCACGGAGTTCTCGCCAGAGCGCGGCCAGCCGGAGGACGTCCCCGAGCGTCGCCTCCGGGCTGGTCAGCGCGTCGATCGTCAGTCCGGGGTGGCGACGCGGATCGGCCAGCACCGAGCGACTGCCGGGGCGGGCGATGGTGGCGCCGCTGTCGAACCGGCGCAGGTCGAGGGCGTCCAGATCGAGTTCGCGGCGGGCGGCCGGGTAGGCGGTGAACAGCACCTGGAAGCCGCGGTCGATGACGAACCCGCCGACGCGGGCCGAGCGCACGCGGCCGCCGAGTTCCGACCGCGCCTCCAGGAGGGTGACGTCGACGCCGGCCTCGGCGAGGCGCCGGGCGGCGACAAGGCCGGCGAGACCGCCACCGGCGACGGCGACGCGGGGCATGGCGGCGGTTCGGGCCGCGGACACTAAACCCCACGGCCGACCGCGTGAATCGCCGGACTCCGCGTAACGTCGACTTACGCGGAGTAACCTCGAGGTACGACGCGCGCCCGCGCGATTGGCGCCACATAACAATCCCCGGCGGGGACCAGCCCCCGACATGGCCGTCTCACCGACGTTCGCTGCGGCAGTAGTGATGGGGCTCGCGCTGCTGCTGATCGCCCTGTGGGTGGATCGCGTCGAGGACTGGCGCTCGTACACGTCCCTGTCGATCGGGTCCGCCGACGGGAGCGGGTACGGGGAAAGCGACGGACACGCCGAGAAGCCGGGCGGGCTCGTCAGGTGGCTGACGACGGTCGACCACAAGGACATCGGCCTGCTCTACATCACGTACGGAGTCATCACGTTCGCGTGGGGCGGACTCGCCGTGATCCTCATGCGGACCGAACTGTTGACCCCGGCGACCGACGTCCTCGGCGCCAACTTCTACAACGCCTTGCTGACCAGCCACGGGATCACCATGCTGTTCCTGTTCGGCTCGCCGATCCTGGCCGGGTTCGGCAACTACATGATCCCGCTGTTGATCGGTGCCGACGACATGGCGTTCCCGCGGCTGAACGCCATCGCCTTCTGGCTGTTGCCCCCGGCGGCCCTGCTGATCTGGGCGGGCTTTTTCCTGCCCGGCCTCGTGCCGTCCCAGACCTCCTGGACGATGTACACGCCGCTGTCGTCGTGTGGTGCCGCCCAGGCCGCGGCCGGCGCGAGCTGTCAGGCCCAGTCCTCGCCGAGCGTGGACATGATGCTGCTCGGCCTGCACCTCTCGGGGATCGCGACGGTGATGGGCGCGATCAACTTCATCACGACCATCGTCGGCGAGCGCAGTGAGGACGTCTCCTGGGCCGACCTGGACATCTTCTCGTGGACGATGCTCACCCAGTCGGGCATCATCATCTTCGCCTTCCCGCTGCTGGGCAGTGCGCTGATCATGCTGCTGGTCGAGCGCAATTTCGGCGCCACCTTCTTCGCGACCCAGGGCGGCGGCCCGATGCTCTGGCAGCACCTGTTCTGGTTCTTCGGCCACCCCGAGGTCTACATCCTCGTCTTACCCCCGATGGGGCTGGTCAGTTACATCCTGCCACGGTTCGCTGGCCGCAAACTGTTCGGCTTTCGCTTCGTCGTGTACTCGACGCTGGCGATCGGCATCCTCAGCTTCGGCGTGTGGGCCCACCACATGTTCGCGACCGGGCTGGATCCGCGCCTTGCGGCGAGCTTCATGGCGGTGTCGTTGGCGATCGCGGTGCCCAGCGCGGTCAAGACGTTCAATTGGATCACGACGATGTGGAACGGCAACATCCGGTTGACCGCGCCGATGTTGTTCTGCATCGGCTTTGTGGCGAACTTCATAATCGGGGGGGTCACCGGCGTCTTCCTCGCCGCCGTGCCCGTCGACTTCGTCGTGCACGACACCTACTACATCGTCGGTCACTTCCACTACATCGTCATGGGGGCGATCGGCTTCGCGGCCTTCGCGGCCATCTACTACTGGTTCCCGATCTTCACCGGTCGGATGTACCAGCGCACGCTCGCGAAGTGGCACTTCTGGCTGTCGATGATCGGCACCAACGTCGCCTTCTTCACCATGCTCGTGCTCGGCTACCTGGGCATGCCCCGCCGGTACGCCAGCTACGAGCTCACCGTCGGGCCGACGAACCTCTTCCAGATCCTCCACGTCATCACCAGCATCGGCGCGTTCATCCTGCTGTTCGGCCAGCTGATCTTCGTCTGGAACATCGTCCAGTCCTGGCAGGAGGGGCCAGAGGTCGGCGAAGACCCCTGGCACCTCAAGGAGTACGAGACCGGGCTCTACGGCAACGAGTTCGACTGGTTCGACCGCGAGCGCCTCCCCGCGGTCGCCGACGGCGGCGACGGCGAGGTCGCCGGCGACGACGACTGACCCCCTCCGTCGCCGGCGAATCCGCAGAGATTTGAGCGTGGCCCGCCGAGCGCCGGACATGCACACGACGACGGCCTTCCGCGGGCTCTCGTGTATCGACTGCGACGCCGCGTTCGACCCGGCCGACGTCACGCACCGCTGCCCCGACTGCGGCGGGCTCCTCACCGCCGAGTACGACCGCGACGGACAGGTCGGTGACCCCACCGACCTGGGCGACCACCGCTTCGAGGGCGTCGCGCGGTACGCCGACCTGCTGCCGTTCCCCGCCGAGCGGCTGGTGACGATGACCGAGGGCGGGACGCCCCTGGTGGCGTGTCCCGCCCTCGCCGACGACCTCGGCGTCGGGACCGTCTACGTCAAAGACGAAGCGCGCAACCCCACGGGGAGCGTCCGCGACCGCGGGATGGCCGTCGCGGTGACGGCCGCGCTCGAACGCGGCGCCGCCGACGTCGGCCTCCCGACCACCGGAGCGGGTGGCCACTCGGCGGCCGCCTACGCGGCCCGCGCCGGCCTGGACTCGCACTCGTTCGTCCCCTCGCGGGCGACCTTCGACGCCAAGGCGATGATCAACGTCCACGGCGGCGACATGTCCGTCGTCGAGGGGCGGCTGGCCGACGCGCAGGCGGCGTTCGCCGATGCCGTCGCCGACGAACCCTGGTACTCGCTCGCGGCGTTCGAGACGCCCTACCGCCAGGAGGGCCAGAAGACGCTGGCCTACGAGCTCGCCGACCAGCTCGACGGGGAGCTGCCCGACGCCGTGGTCTCCCCAACGGGCCAGGGCCTCGGTCTCGTCGGGCTCGCCCGCGGGGCAGCCGACCTTCAGACGATGGGGCTGCTCGAGGAGACCCCACCGCTGTACGCCGCCCAGGCCGCCGGCTGCGCGCCCATCGCCGCGGCGTTCGCGGCCGGGCGCGACCGCCACGAGCCCGTCGAACGCCCGGACACCATCTGCGGCAGCATCGAGGTGGCCGATCCCGCGGGCAGCCCCCTGGTGCTCGACGCGCTGCGGGAATCCGGTGGCGGCGCCGTCACCGCCGAGGACACCGAGATCCTGGAGGCCGCGACGTCGATGGCGGCCGCCGACGGCGTGGAGCTGAACCCGGCCAGCGGGGCCGCCGTCGCCGGCGCCCGCGAGCTCGTCGACCGCGGCGACCTCGGCGCCGGGGACACCGTCGTACTGGTCAACACCGCGTCTGCCCACAAGGGCGCGGACGTGCTTCGCAGCCACCTGATGAGCAAGGGGATCTGACGCCGACGAATGCCTCAGGGTGGCGTCGTCCCAACGCTCGTCGCCGGCGCGATCTTCGGGATCGCGCTGGCGGCGCCGCCGGGCCCGATGAACGCCGTCATCGCCGAGGAGAGCCTCCTGCGCGGGTGGGTCGCCGGCGTCACGACCGGCCTCGGCGCGATGGCGGCCGACGCCTGTTTCTTCGTCCTGTCGCTGGTCGGCGTCGTCGCCGTCGTCCGCGAGCGGCCGACGCTGCGCGCGGCGATGGTCCTCCTCGGCGGCGTACTCATGCTGTATTTCGCCGCAGACGCCGTCGGCGACGCCCGCGAGCAGTTCACTGCCGGCGGCGCGACCGCAGACGACGCCACCGGCGATAGCGACGATCGCGCCGCGGCCGTCTCGCCGGTCCGCGGCTTCCGGCGGGCGTTCCTGCTGGCGGTCGCGAACCCCTACCAGATCGCCTTCTGGCTGACCGTCGGCGTCGGGCTGCTGGCGCCAGGGCGCGTCGACGTGCTGGCGTACACCCCGTACGTGGGGTCGTCGCTGTCGGGGCTACTCGTCGTCTCGACGGGTAGTCCGGCGCTGGTGGCGGGGCTGTTCGGCGGGATCGCGCTGTGGGTCGTCGGGTTCCCGGCGGGGCTGGTCGCGGCCGGCCGGCGCGTGGAGACGCTGGCGCCGCTGGTCGCGGTGGCGAGCGCCGTCGTCCTCGGCGGGTTCGGCGTGTACTTCCTGGTCGACGGCCTGACGGCGCTGGCCTAGTCGTCGGTCTCGGCGTCGCGTTCCGTGGGCACGTCCGGCGAGCGCTCTGCGTCGGCCGGGCCCATCTGGGCGACCTCGCCCTCGAGCCACTCCTGGAACCACTTGACGCGCTTGAGCCGCTGGTGGACGATCCCCTCCGCAGCGTCGCTCTCGACGCGGTCGGCGGCGTCGCGGCCGCGTTCGAGGACGCGCCCGACCATCTCGGAGGCGTCCATGTGCGTCCGGGATTCGTAGCCCATCCGCAGCAACATCAGCGCCGTGCCGTTGGCGCCGACCTTGTCGAGGAGGTCGGCCTCGATGAGACACTGGGTCTCCAGCGGGAGATCCGTCAAGTCGCCCTGGTAGGAGTGGTCGCGCACGGCCGCACAGACCTCGTCGACGAACGACTGCGGGTACTCGCAGTGGGTCGTGAGGTACTCGCGGGCGACGCGGGCGCCCTCCTCGGCGTGGATGTCCTGGTCGGCCTCGAGCTTCGCGATGTCGTGAAACAGGGCGGCCACGCGCGTCACGTCGACGTTCGCCCCCTCGCGCTCGGCGATGTCGGTGGCCAGCTCGACCACGTTCATGATGTGGTTGAACCGGTAGGCCGCCGAGTGCCAGGGATACCAGCGCATCCGCCCGCCCTCGTCCTCGCTCTCGACGCTGGCCTCGAGGTAGTCGTGGACGAACGTCTGCATCTCCCTGAACTCCGCGTCCGTGACGGGCGCCTCCCTGATTTCAACGCCCACGGGACCACCCCCAGCAATAGCGTTCGTTGGTCATCTTAGGGGTAAAAAGGCGTGTGCGGGTCTTTAGCGTTACGACAACACGAACGATCGACGGGACGGCAGTCCGATAGCAGTCCGGCGCCGCCCCCACGCACCGATTCACGGGCCCGTCAACCCCTGTAAACGCCACGGCGGTTCCGGACGTACTTTTATGACAGGGACTGCCATACTGAAAGTATGGACGTACGAGAGGCAACCCCCGACGATCAGCCGGCGATCCGCGAGATCGCCGAACGGTCGCTGGAGGCGTCGTACTCGCTCAGCCCCCAGGCGATCGAGAGTGCGGTCCGGCAGTGGTACGCCCCCGAGGAGTACACCGAGAACCTCGACCGGTCGGACACGCTCGTGCTCGTCGCCGTCGACGGCGACGACGTGATCGGATTCACCGAGAGCGTGCTGCTGGACGAGGAGGGGCTGGCCGACCTGCTGTGGCTGCACGTCCACCCCGACTACCGCGGGGAGGGCGTCGGCTCGACGCTGTTCGAGGAGACCCGGGCCCGCCTGAAGGATCGCGGAGCCGCCCGGATGCGCGGGCGCGTGCTGGTGATGAACGAGGCCGGCAACACCTTCTACCGGAACGCGGGCTTCGAGAAGGTCGACGAGGACACCGTCGAGATCGACGGCTCCCGCTACACGGAGGCGCTGTACGTCGAGTCCGAACCCAGCGGGCTCACTCCGCTGGCGACGCCGAACGGCACGACCGTCTTCGTCGATCACGACGAGGTCGAGCGCGGCTCGCTGGGCGTGTTCCACGTCGTCTTCGCCGACGGCGACCGCGAGGAGCGCTACGGCTACCACTGCGGGCGCTGTGACACCCTCGACACCGCCATGGACACGATGGGGCGCATCGAGTGCAACCAGTGCGGCAACACGGTCAAACCCACCCGCTGGGACGCCGCCTACATGTGACCGCCCGGACCGACGCCGATGGCATCGACTGACGACTCCTCGCGGCGGACGCACCTGCTCGGGCTCGCCGGCGCCGCCCTCGTCGCTGGCGCGACCGAGTTTGCACTGAGCGTCTACCCGCTGGACAACAACCCGACCGAGAGCGCCCTGCTCGCCTGCGCCGTCGCCCTCCTGGTTCTCGTCGAGTTCGTCCTCGAGGACGCGTCGTTTTGACCCGCCGCCGCGAGCGCCCGCTCAGTCGCCGTCGGGTCGGACGACGTCGGGCGCCGTCGCCGCCGGCTCGACGTCGGCTTCCGCCTGGAACGCTTTCACGTCGCGGTCGTCCTCGGCGATGCCGGTCGTGACGAGCAGGCGCACCCCGCGGCGCACGCTCATGTCGACCTCGTGGACCTGCTCGACCGGGACCATCGCCATGCGCCCGCCGGTCGGGTTCGGGCTGTTGGGCAGGAAGACGTTGACCAGCTCCGCGTCGGCGACGGCCTCGACCGGGGCCGGGCTGTCGCCAGTGATGAACCCCACCGAGTAGATCCCATCGCGTGGGTACTCCACGAGGACGACGCTCTCGTAGCGGTTCGAGCGCTCCAGCAGGGCGTTCGAGACCTGCCGGACGCTGGAGTAGACGATCCGCACCAGCGGCACCAGGCCGATCCCGCGGTCGACCCAGTCGAACAGGCGCCGGCCGAAGCTCCGCTGGGCGAAGTACCCCAGGACGACGATCACCAGCAGGATCAACACCAGTGCGAGCCCCTGCGCGACGACCTGGATGTTGGCCGTGTACGCCGCCAGCCGCGTCTCGGCCACGATGGGGTCGATAAACGTCGTCAGCCACCCGACCAGAAATCGCAGGGCGATAACCGTCACCACGAGCGGCGCGACCAGCGCCGCCCCGGCGACGAAGCTGTCCCGCAGTACCTTCCCGAGTCTCATGCCCGGGACTGTCGCCGCCCGGACATAAGCGTACTGCCAACAGGCGGACGGGAGCCCGCCGGCACGCCCGCCTCAGGGTTCCAGCACCGCGCGGAACCGCACGTCCCCGTCCTCCATCCGCTCGAAGGCCGCGGCGGCCTCTTCCAGCGGGAACCGCTCGACGTCGGGCGCGATCCCGCGCAGGGCGCTGAACGAGAGCGTCTCCTCGGCGTCCCTGGCGTGGCCGGCCGCCCAGCCCTCGAGGGCGCCCTGCGTCCGGACGAGTTCGCCGGCGTGGACGCCGATCGGCTCGCCGGGCACGCCGACGGACACCACCTGGCCGTTCGTCGCCAGTCCGCCGACGACGGCCTCGACGGCGTCGGCGCTGGGCGCCGTCGACAGGACCAGGTCGGCCCCGCCGAGCTCGCGCAGGCGTGCCGCGGGGTCCGCCGCCGCGGTGTCGACGACGTAATCGGCACCGAGCTCGCGGGCGCGTTCGGCCTTGTCGGTCCCCCGCGAGAGCGCGACGGTCTCGAAGCCGCCCTGTCGGGCGTACTGGACGCCCAGGTGGCCCAGCCCGCCGATTCCGAGGACCGCCACCAGATCACCGGGGCGGACGTCGGCGTTGCGGATCGCGTTGAACGTCGTGAGCCCGGCGCAGAGCAGCGGCGCGGCGTCGACGGCGTCGAACGCCTCGGGGACGGCCGCCAGCGCCTCCTCGCTGACCGTCACGTACTCGGCGTAGCCGCCGTCGCGGGTGATGCCGTGGACGGCCGCTGACTCGCACTGCTTGAAGTTCCCCCGGCGACACGCCGGACAGGAGAAGCAGTGACCGCCGTGCCACCCGGCGCCGACGCGGTCGCCCGCGGTCCAGTCGGAAACGCGGTCGCCGACTGCGGCGATCCGTCCGACGATCTCGTGGCCCGGCACTCGCGGGTACGACAGTCCCGGGTACTCGCCCTCCAGGACGTTCACGTCGCCGTGACAGATCCCGCAGGCGTCGACTTCGACCAGTACCTCCGACGGCCCCGGCTCGGGGACCGCGCGCTCGACCAGTTCCAGCGACGCGCCCGGTTCCGCGACTTCGATCGCCCGCATCGTCTCCTGCATGCCTGTCGGGAGCCAGTAGCCCGACGGCTATAGGGAAGCGAGATCCAGCGGGGATTGCCGTCGAATTTCGATCGTACCGAGCCGCGATCGCGCATCGACCGCGTTCGAGTAATGTAAAATATCTGACAGTAGCCCTGAGCGGATTCGAACCGCTGTCAGCGGCTCGCCTCGCGACCCAGACGTATTCGACAGCTGACTGAGCCGCTCCAAAGGCCGCTATGATTGGCCGCTACACCACAGGGCTGCAACAAAAGATTCTGGCTCCGGTGTAATATGGATTCCGGGATTAGCTACCGGATCGGATTTCTGACAGGCTGAGGGTGCCGTGTACGACCTGGAGATGGCAGCTTCGACAGAGCGCCACCACGTTCGAGAGAGTATGGGCGTCTTGAGGGGCGTCGAATTCCCGAATCGGGACGATGTGATGGACGTCAGGTTCTCGTCCGAGATCGCCCGCGTGCAGACCGCAGTGCTGGCAGCGGTGATGGTCACGATCGAGCGCCTGTCGGCGTACCTGAAACCAATCGCCTTTGTAGGCCGTGACGGGTTCGAGACGGTTGTCGGCGAGCCACGCCTGGAAGCAGCTCTGGCTACAGAATCGTCCCGCTCGGTCCCGAACGTCACAGGGTAGTAATTCGAATATTCGATAACAGTACTCGCAAACTCGCTGTTCGGGCGTGATGTCGTGGAC
>JBDGSW010000170.1:0-12540 GCA_042217345.1 Haloarculaceae archaeon | reverse complement strand
TCATGCCCTTGATGATCGGCCCCTGGGCCTGCATCTGCCCGGCGGCGTCGCCGACGAGCAGCAGCCGGTCCTCGTGGGGCGACGGATGGGCGTTCTTCTTCGAGTCGGGCGTGAGCTTCGCCGCGTACTCGAGTTCGACGTACTCGTCGCCGAGCCAGTCGGCCAGCAACGGATGCGTCAGGAGCGCGTCGAGCAGCTCGTGGGGCTCGGCCTCCTCCTCGACGATCGAGTCGAGGTGGAAGACGGTCCCGATCGACAGCGAGTCCTCGTTGGTGTAGAGGAACCCGCCGCCGCGGACGCCCTCGAAGAGGTCGCCCGAGAACAGGTGGGCGACGCCCTCGTCCTCGTCGATCCCGAAGCGCTCCTCGACGGCGCCCTCGGGCATGTCGACGACGGCCTTGACGCCCTGGAACCACTCGTCTGGCTCCTCCCAGTCCATCAGGCCGGCGTCCCGGGCCAGCTCGGAGTTGACGCCGTCGGCGGCGATGATCGCGTCGGCTTTGATCGGGTCGAGTTCGTCCATCGTGACGCCGACGATCTCGCCGCCCTCGCGCAGCAGGCCGTTGACCCGGACGTCCGTCAGCAGGCCGCCGCCGGTCTCGCGGGTCAGCTCGTGGACGCGGTCCTCCAGCCAGCCGTCCATGTGCCGGCGCAGGACGGCGTCGCACCACTCGGTGTCGTGCTGGTGGAGGTCGGTCATGTCTACCGTCTTCACCTTCTCGCCGGCGACGTTGTGCAGGTAGTACTCGTCGGCGGGCCGCTCGGTGGCCTCCTCGCGGAAGCCGGGGAACAGCCCGTCGATGGTGTACGGCGCCGACTCCTCGGCGTAGATCAGCCCGCCCGAGACGTTCTTCGAGCCGGCCTCGACGCCCCGTTCCAGGACGAGGGTCTCGACGCCGTTGTTCGCGAGCGCTGCCGCTGCCGCCGCGCCGCCGGGGCCCGCGCCCACGACGACGGCCTCGTAGTGTTCGTAGTCGTCAGTCATCTGATCCGCTCCCGTCTGCCAGTGCTTTCACGTCCAGTTCACCCGTCTCCAGCGCCTCGGTCAGCTCCGGCAGGACCTCGAAGAGGTCGCCCTGGACGTAGTAGTCCGAGAAGTCCTTGATGTCGGCGTCGGCGTCCGTGTTGATCGCGACGATCGTGTCGGACTCGTCCATGCCGACCTTGTGCTGGACGGCCCCGGAGATGCCGGCCGCGATGTACAGCTGCGGTTCGACCACCTGGCCGGACTCACCGATCTGGCGCTCCTCGGTCACGTACTGCTCGACGTGACCCGCGAACTGGTAGGAGGCCGTGATGACCCCCCGCGACAGCCCCAGGTCCGCGTCGTCGAACGCCTCGACCAGGTCCAGGCCGAGTTCGATCCCCTGCGTGGGGTCGTCGCCGATGCCCCGGCCGAGCGCGACGATCACGTCGCGGCCCGTGAGGTCGACGCCGCCCTCCAGCTGGTCGTGGTCGGTCACCTCGACCTGGAACCAATCGTCGTCGAGCGGGACGTCGTGTTCGACGACCTCGCCCTCGCGAGAGCTGTCCGGTTCGGGCACGTCGAAGCTCCCCGGGATGACGGACGCGCCCTGCGGGTGGAAGTCCCGGTCGGGCTTGTCGATGCAGAGGATGGTCGAGTACTCGAACCCGGAGAAGTCCGGGCGCTTCATGTGCAGGATGCGCTCGAACTCGACGCTATCGCCGGGTTTGCCGGTCTTGGCCGGGTTCGAGATCATCTCACTCTCGATGAACAGGTCCGAACAGTCGCTGGCCAGCCCCGAATCCAGTTCGCCCTGGACCAGCGCCGAGAGGTCCCGGCCGTTGTTCGTCGCCGGGAAGACGGTGTAGCGGGGCTCGTCGTAGTCGTGGTAGTCGTCGTCGGGGCGGTCCTCGCGGCCGAACTCGTGGCCGGCGCCCCGGGCCATGTCACAGAAGATCTCGGTGTAGGGCTTGTGCCGGAACCGATCGAGGCGCTCGTCCTCGGCGTAGACGACCACGTCGGCGCCGTAGGCGACGCACTCTTCGGCGAGGTCGGCCACGCCGTCGCCGATCAGTACGGCGACGACCTGCTCGTCGGCGTCGTAGTCGTCGTTGTACCCGTCCATCAGCTCGCGCGCCTTCCCGAGCATCTCCTTGGAGACGTCGATGAGCTCGCCCTGCTGGGTCTCGCAGTAGACCCACATGTCCTCGTAGACGCCGTCCTCGATGGCGTGGACGTACTGCTTGTCCTCGGTCGGGTGGTCGAGCTCGGGATATTTCTCCTCGGGCGGGCGCAGGTCGATCTCCTCGCCCTCGCCCTCCTCGTCGTCGCTGCCCTGGACGGACTCGATGCGGCTCTCGATCTGGTCGATCGCCGTCGAGCGGTCCTCGCCCTCGCGCTCGCGCTCGAGCAGGTCCTCCAGCACCTCCACGTCGTCGATGTCTCGGACCAGGTTGGCGACGTCGGCGACCGTCAGTTCTGACAGGTCGACCTCGCTGGGGTCGACCTCGTCGGGCTCGGCGGTGAGCTTCTCGATGCGGTCCTCGATGAGCGTCTTGACGCCGGCGCGGTCCTCGCCCATCTCCTCGGCCTCGAGCATCTCCCGCAGCTCGTCGGCGTCGTCGACGTCTTTGATCTTCGGACCCAGCTCGGCGATCTCGAAGTCGTTGGGGTCGATCTCGGGCATCTCAGTCGGCCTCCGCGAACGGCTGCAACTCTTCGAACACCGATTCCATGCCGTCGGCGTCGCCCGGATCGACTACGGTGGCCTCCCGCTCGGAGGGAGCCTTCGGGATCGGGTCGACGCCGGCGACGATCGTCGGCGAGCCGTCGAGCCCGATGTAGTCCGGATCGAGGTTGAGGTCCTCGTGGTCCCAGACCGTCACGTGGTCCTCGAAGTTCTCCGCGCGGCGCTGAGTCTCCTCGCGGAGGTCCTTGTACCGCAGGCGGTGCTCGGCCTTCCGGTAGGTCGGCTCGAACTCGGGATCGGTGACGACGAACGCCGGCAGGGGCGCCTCGACGGTCTCGATCTCTTCGACGTCGCCCTTAACGAGGCGCTTGCCGCGCAACTCGCCGGCGTCGGGGTCGATGTCCAGCGCCAGCGTGTGCGTGATCATCGGCCGGTCGAGACACCAGTCGGTCTGGGGGCCGGTGTGGCCGGTCTCCCCGTCGGCCGTCTTGAAGCCCGCGAAGATCACGTCGGGCTCTTCCTCGAGCTTCTTCAGGCCGGTCGCCAGTGTGATCGACGTCGCCCACGTGTCGGCGGCGCCCATCTCCCGGTCGGACAACAGGTACAGCTCGTCGGCGTAGACGTCGGCCATCGCCTCCTGCAGGACCTCCTTGTAGCCGGGCGGTCCCATGCTCATGACCGTCACCGTCCCGCCGTGTCGCACTTTTGTCTGCAGGGCGGCCGTCAGCGCCACCCGGTCGTTCGGATTCATCACCGTCGGGGTCTTCCCCCGCTCGAGGTGGCCCTCCTCGTCGAAGGACACCTGCCCCTCCCTGAAGTCGGGCACGCCTTTCGTCAGGACTACTGTGTGCATTGCTATCGAACCCTTCGTGTGTGACAATCTCGGCCACTGGCTTGATAACGTTTTGCTATTAGGCCTGGGCAATATCGGCAGACATCGCCGCTATCGGGCAGCTACCGGCGACGGGATGGACGCGAAAACGAGTACGCGGTTGGCGGGCGGGTCAGATGCGGCCGGCGCGGCCGGGGTCGACGTCGATGGCGTCGACCGGGCAGACGTCGACACAGAGCATGCAATCGATGCACTGCTCTTCGTTGGCCGGGTCGGCCTTGATCTCGCTCTCGGGGTGGTCGGGGGTGTCGGTCCACTCGAAGACGTCGACCGGACAGTCCTCCAGGCAGGCACCGTCGGCGATGCAGACGTCGAAGTCGACGGCGACGTGAGTGCCGTGAATTCCCTGCTTTTCGGGCTCGTCGACCGGTCCCCACACGTTGTGTCCGTTGTGCTCCCCCGCTACCTCGCGGTTCTGCTCGAACTCTGGATTGATAGCCATTGGTACCTGTTGACCATCTCCGAGGGAGCTACTTAAGCTTTTGACCGAACCGCCGCAGGCGGCGCCGACCGGTCACACGAGCGGCTGGTAGAACGGCGGCTTGAGCATCGGCACGGGCACCCCGAGCAGGTTCAGGCCCATCGCCAGCGGAATGTACCCGAGCACCAGAAACGCCGCGCCCAGCACGCGGTGCAGCGCCACCCGGTACTCGACGGGCACCGACCCCAGGACCGTCCCGTAGAGGAACAGCGTGGGGAACGTACCAAGGCCGAGCGCGACCAGATCGACGAATCCCCAGACCGGCGTCCCCTGGCTGAACGCGTACAGGAACGCCGGGTAGGTCAGCGGACAGGGCAGCAGGCCGTGCATCGCCCCGAGCAGCACGATGCCCGGGCCGCCGACCCAGGCGCCGACCCGGCCGCGGATCCGCCCGGTCACGACCGCGAACAGCCGCCCCGCGCCACCCAGTCCCGGAATGGCACCGATCGTCAGCGGCCCGCCCTGGTCGCCCAGCAGCCGGTAGATCCCGACGACGACGATGAAGGTACCGATGGCGACGCCGGCGATGCCGCGAACGGTGTTGCCCACGTGGGTGACCGTGGCGGTCCGGAAGACGACCAGGCCCACCAGGCCGAAGACCGCGCCGATGAGCCCGTAACTCAGCGTCCGACCCGTGTTGAACAACGCGTGCTGGCGGACGTGGCGCCAGGAGAGCGTGCCGCCGCTCTCGGGATCAGACCCGAGCTGCTCGGCGTACATCGACACCAGGGGGCCGCACATCCCGAGACAGTGCGCGCCGCCGAGCAGCCCGATCACGAAGAACACGCCGAGTTCGACGGACTGGCTCCCGGCACCGCCGACCAGCGCCAGGAGTGGGAGGGACGAACCCGTCATCGTGTCGAGTTGAACACCACCAGGAGGCTGCTCGCGCCCATCGCGATCGCGGCCAGCAGCGGGTCGATCAGGCCGAGCGCCGCCAGCGGGATGGCGACGGCGTTGTATCCCAGCGCCCACCCGAGGTTCTGGCGGACCCGGCGTTTCGTCCGGCGCCCGCGCTCGAAGAGTGCGGGGATGGCCTCCAGGCTGCCGTTCACCACGGTCGCGTCGGCCGCCTCGGCGGCGAGTTCGCTCCCCTCGGCGATGGAGACGCCCAGGTCGGCCGCGGCCAGCGCCGGCGCGTCGTTGATGCCGTCGCCGACCATCGCGACCTCGCGCCCGTCCTGGAGGCGCCGGATGGCGGCGGCCTTCGCGTCGGGCAACACGCCCGTCAGCACGTCGTCGACGTCGGGGTGCTCGGCGAAGCGCGCCACCGACGACTGGTCGTCGCCGGTCAGGACGACGATCTCGCGGTCGTCGCCAGCCAGCGTCGAGACCGTCTCCGCCCAGTCCGCGCGAGGTTCGTCGTGGACCGCGACGACGCCCCGCGCCCGGCCGCCCCAGCCGACGACGGTCGCGATGTCGCCGGCGTCGGCGGCCGCCTCGAGGCCGTCGGCCACTGCGTCGGGGATCTCCCAGTCGTCGCCGCGGAACGCGTCGGGGTGGGCGGCGACGACGCGCTCGCCGTCGACGGTCCCGGCGACCCCGCGGGGGAACGACTCGACGTCCTCGACTGGTTCGGTATCCGGCGCGGAGTCGACGATGGCGCTGCCGACTGGGTGGTTCGAGCCGGCCTCGACGGCGGCGGCGCGTGCGAGCAGGCGCTCGCGGTCGGCGGCGTGGACCGCGGAGACGGTCATTTCGTCGGTGGTGAGCGTCCCGGTCTTGTCGAGGACGACCACGTCGACGTCGGCGACGTCCTCGAGGACGGCGTTGTTCGTGACGACGACGCCGTCCTCGCTGGCCGCGCGGCTGACGCCCGTCGCGACCGCCAGCGGCGTCGCCAGCCCGAGCGCGCACGGACAGGAGACGACCAGGATCGACACGCCCGTCAGGACGGCCGTCGTCAGCGGCTCGCCCAGCGCCAGGTCGATCCCCGCGACGGCCACGGCGACGACGAGGATGAACGGGACGAACACGGCCGCCAGCCGATCGGCCATCCGCTGGACGCGGCCGGTGTCGCTCTCGATGTCCCACATCTGCGTGACGATCCGGTCGAGCGTGCTGGTGGCGTCCTCGCTGACGGCGACGACGAGGTCGCCGTCCAGCACCTCGGCCCCGCCGAGCACGTCCGCGCCCGGCGCCACGTCGACGGGGTCGGACTCGCCGGTGACCAGCGCCTCGTCGACGGCCGCCCGGCCCTCGCGGACGCGCCCGTCGGCGGGCAGGCGTTCGCCCGCCTCGACCACCATCTCCTGGTCCGGTTCGAGATCGTCGACCTCGACCTCGCGCGTCTCGCCGTTCTCGTCCCTGACGGTCGCGACCGTCACCCGGTCGGCGCCCAGGCCCGAGAGCGTCTCCAGCGCCGAGCGGCGCCGGCGCGATTCCAGGTAGTCCCCGGCGGTGACGACGGCGATGATGGCGACCGTCGCGTCGAAGTAGACCACGCGCCCCCCGGTCGCCAGCACGGCCAGCGAGTAGACGTACGCCGCGGTGGCGCCGAACGCCACCAGCACGTCCATGTTGGGCTGGCCCGCGCGGAAACTGACGTACGCCCCTCGCAGGATGGGGAAGCCGACGACGAACAGCACGATCGACGAGAGGATCGGTATCGGCCCGAACACCATGATCGACGTCGCGGGCTCGCGGAGGAACGACATCGGGTAGATCCCCAGGTACGCGGGGTAGAGAAACAGCACGTAGAAGGCCATGACCGACATGCCGACGAGCAGCCCCAGGAGCGCGCGCAGGCGGTCGCGCCCGAAGCGCTCGATGGCCGAGTCCTCGGTGCCGTCCTCGGGGAACGCCGCCCGGTAGCCCGCCCGGCTGACCAGGTCTGGCAGCGCCGACGACTCGACGGCGTCGCCGTCGTAGCGGACCTTCAGCATCTCGGTGGCGTAGCTGGCCGTCGCGTCGTAGACGCCGTCCTCGCGCTCGGCCGTCGTCTCGACGAACGTCTCGCAGGTCGCACAGTGCATGCCGTCCATCGAGAGGTAGGTCGTCTCGGCATCGTCGGGGACCGCGGGCTCGGCCGGCGCCGTCGCCGCGGTCTCGTCCGCGCCCGGCAGCGGCGCCTCGTCGCCGAAGGTCCGCGAGACCTCGAGACAGCCCCGACAGCAGAACTCGCCGTCGACGTCGGCGGCCGTCACGGGGTCGCTCCCGGTCGGCAGCTCACAGAGGGTACAGGACGCCACCGCGGTCACCTCCCGCCCCGGCGGACCCGGCCGCGCCCCGGCGGGCCGCCCGCGCGGTCGGCGGTCGCGTCGGTCCCGCGAATCGGTCGCCCAGCGAACATACGGGACGTATTCGCCCGACGTACTTGAGCGAGACGGACTCGACCCGGCGTTCGCCGCCCGAACCAGTCAACAATCAGACTCGAACGCCCCGACCCGGCTCAGACCTCGACCAGCACCTTGATCGCTTCACGCTCGTCCATCGCGCGGTAGCCCTCGGGCACGCTCTGGAGGTCGACGGTCTCCGTGAACACCGGCGAGGGGTCGAGCGTCCCCTGCAGGACGTCGGCCATCAGGTCGTCGACGTAGGCCCGAACCGGCGCGACGCCGCCCTCGAGCCCCACGTTCTGCTGGAAGGCCGTCTCCAGGAAGCCCGTGTCCTCGACGCCCAGCGGGACGCCGACGTACCCGACTCTCCCGCCGGGGCGCGCGACGCCGACCGCCGTCTCCCACGACGAGGCAGCGCCGACGCACTCCAGAACGTGATCGGCGCCGCCGTACGTGAGGTCGGTGGCCGCCTCGATCGCCTCCTCGCCGCGGGCGCTGACGACCTCGGTCGCGCCGAACTCGCGGGCGAGTTCCAGGCGGTCCTCGTGGTGGCCCAGCGCGATCACGCGCTCGGCGCCCAGCCGGGTGGCCGCTAGCACGCCGCACAGGCCAACGGCGCCGTCGCCGACGACCACGGCCGTGTCGCCGGCCTCGACGCCCGCGCTGACGGCGGCGTGGTGGCCGGTGCACATGACGTCGGTCAGCGGCAGCAGCGACTCGAGAACGTCCTCGTCGTCGGCGTAGCGGTCGGGAACCCTGACGAGGGTGCCGTCGGCCCTCGGTGCCCGGACGTACTCGCCCTGGGCACCCGAATCTTCGCCGGCCCAGCCCGCGCCGTTGAGACAGGACGTCTGCAGCCCCTTCCGGCAGAACTCGCACTCGCCGCAACTGATAGAGAACGGCGCCAGCACGCGATCGCCGGGCTCGACGTGGGTGACGTCGTCGCCCACTTCCTCGACGATCCCCATCGGCTCGTGGCCGGTGCGCCAGCCGTCCTCGTACTCTCGCTGGCCGCGGTAGAACCACAGGTCCGACCCGCAGATCGCCGTGTGTGTGATCCGGACGATCGCGTCCGTCGGGGCTTCGATCTCGGGGTCGGGCACTTCCTCGACCCGGACGTCGCGCTCGCCGTGGAACACTGCGGCTTGCATGGCCGGGACTCCGGGCCGGTCGCGGAAAAATCCAGCACCTGACGAGCGTGGTTCGCTTCCCGAATCCCGTCCGGGGAGCGATACGCACATGTGGGCGTTCCCGGTGGCTCGAGACATGACGACAGCCCACGCAGACAGCTGGCCGCGCGCGTTCCGGTGGCTGATCACGCTCTCGTTCGTCGGCACGCTCGTGCTGATGGGCGCAGCGACGTACTCGGTCGCGCTGCAGGGGTGGATGTCCTGCGGCGGTGACTTCCCGAAGTGCGCCGGCTACTGGGCGCCGGTCCTGCACTCCTCGAGCACCCTCCCGGGCCCGTACTCGCCCGCCCAGATCATCGCCGAGTGGTTCCACCGCGCAACGGCGTTCGTCACCGGCGTTCTCATGCTGGTCGCGACCGGCGTCGCGTGGCGCCGCCTCGAGGGCTACCAGCTGTCTCGGTCGGCCCTCACCGTCGCCACCGCCTTGCTGCCCGTCGAGGCGTGGCTGGGCGTCCTCACCGGCGTCCCCGACCCGGCGTTCGCGTCCGTCGCGCTCCACACCGTCATCTCACTGGCCGTGGTCGCGCTCCTCGGCCTGGTGACAGCGGTCGTCTGGTGGCCGATCGTCACTGACCGCGGCGGCGGTGAGTCCGCGGGTCATTCCGCGTGAGCGGACCCGACGACCCTGCCCTCAGGGGTGCGCGTAGTACGCCACGGTGCGATCGTCGTCGTGGCGGTCTCGCGGCTCGGTCCCCTCGCCGCTCGACGTCGACGTGCCCCGCCGGGGCACGCTGTCGATTCGCGCGAACCCGACGCGCTCGAACTGCACCATGTCGTCGGCCTCGTAGTCGGTGATGCCGGGCTCGGCGCGCCCGTCGACGTCGCCGTCCATCGTCCGGAGTACGGTAGGGACGCTCTCGTCGGCCGGCACCCAGTGGACGACGTCGACGCCGCCCTCCCGGACCACCTCGATGTCGTCGTCGGTGTACTCCAGGCCATCGTCCGTCAGGCGTACCGGGCCGAAGCCCTTCAGCCAGACGCGCTCGCCCTCCGCGGGGAGGTCGTCCGGTTCGAGGAGGACAGCGTCGCCGACGGGGATGTCGCGCTCGCCGCGTTCCTCGTGGTCGGGGTGCAGCGGCGGGTGAGCGGCGTCCGGTCCGCCCGAGAAGGGGAGGCGCTCGCCGTCGCGGACGAGAAAGCGCCGGTCTGTGTCGTCGTCGATCAGGTCCCGGTTGTTCGCGTAGATGGACGACATCGCGAGGTCGACGTTCGAGGTCGAAGTCCCCAGATCGACCATCGCGTCGACGATGGCCTCGCCGCGAATCCCTCGCCGGCGGAGGCTGGCGATCGTCGGCGCGCGCGGGTCGTCCCAACCGTCGAGCTCGCCCGACTCGATCAGCTCCTTGATCGTCGACGTCGAGAGGCGAACGTCGTACTCGTCGACCTGGACGTGGCCCCAGTGGATCACTTCGGGATACTCCCAGTCGAAGTAGTCGTAGACGAACTGCTGGCGCTTGGCCGAGTCCTGCAGGTCGATCCCGCGGATGATGTGGGTGATCCCCGTCAGGTGGTCGTCGACGCCGCTCTGGAAGTCCAGCATCGGCCAACAGCGGTACGCGGCGGCTTCCTCGCGCGGGTGCGGCGTGTCGATGATCCGGAAGGCCACCCAATCCCGGAGCGCCGGGTTCTTGTGCTCGATGTCGGTCCTGACACGCAGGACCATCTCGCCCGATTCGTACTCGCCGTCTATCATGGCCTCGAACTCCGCGCGCGTCGTCTCGGCGTCCTTCTCGCGGTGCGGGCAGGCCTCCCCCGAGTTCTTCAGGTCGGAGAACTCTCCCTGGGGGCACGAGCAGGTGTAGGCGCCGCCCAACTCGATCAGTTCGCGCGCGTGGTCGTAGTAGGTCTCCAGGCGGTCGCTGGCGCGGACGACCTCGTCGGGCTCGAATCCGAGGTACTCGATGGCGCCTAGGATCGCGTCGTAGGCGTCCAGGTCCGGCCGCTTGGTCTCGGGGTCGGTGTCGTCGAAGCGGACGACGAACTCGCCGTCGTAGCGGTCCTTGTACGTGCCGATGACGGCGGGCATGCGCGCGTGGCCGAGGTGCCACGGGCCGTTGGGATTGGGCGCCGCGCGCATCCGGACGGTGTCGTACTCCTCGGCGTTCGGCAGGTCCGGCAGGTCGTGTTCGTCCGCCTCGTCCTCGGCCTCGAGTTCGGCGACGAGGTCGGAATCGAGTTCGTCCAGTCGCTCTCGCTTCGCGTCGTCGTCGAGGCCGTTGACCTCCCCGACGACCGGTGCGATCACGCCGGCGATCTCGTCGCCGTGCTCGCGGAACTCGGGGTTCTCGCCCATGAGCGGGCCCATGATGGCGCCGACCTGGGCGTCGCTGCCGTGCTTGAGCGCGTTGAACAGGGCCGCGGTCTCGGCCGCGCGCTCGACGCGCTCGCGTAACTCCTCGTCCATTGGGCGGCGATACCGCGTGGAGGCTCAAAGGTCCGCCGTTCCGCGCCGACGCGACTCGGCCCGGAAGGCCCTCAGAGCGCGACCCGCTCGCCGTCCTCGGGGATCGAGACGCCGTCGATCCCCTCGCGGAGCATCTCGCGGGTGAGCAGGCAGTGGTTGATTGCGTCCATGTGGTCGGCGACGACCGTCACGGCGTCGTCGACGTACTCGCGGACGGCCCGGACGTCTGCGAGGTCCATCGTGATCGGCTCGCTGTCGACGAACTGCGCCGCACCGGCGTTGAGGATCACCGCGTCCGGTTCGAACTCGTCGATCACCGCCGGCACCCGCTCGTACCAGACCGAGTCGCCGGCCAGGTACACCGTCTGCTCGGCGTCCAGGACGAACCCCGACGCCGGCGCCATCTCCTCGGCGACCGCCCCGTGGCCGTGGCGGGCCGGCGTCCGCGCGATCTCTATTCCCTCGTAGGTCACCATCTCGTCGACCGGTCTGACGTCCGCGAACCCCTCCTCGCGGAACGCCGCGGCCTCTTCGGGCTGGCACAAAAGCGGGCGATCGCGGTCGAGGCGCTCGCGGGCGGCGTCGTCGAAGTGGTCGCGGTGGCGATGGGTGACGATGACGGCGTCGTACGTGAGTGGGATGTCCGGGAGGGGGACCAGCGGATTCTCGCGGTCGTTCGGGGAGTTCGGGATCGGCGGGATCGACCCGGGTTCGCCCAGCATCGGATCGACCAGGAACGTGACGTCGCCCTGGTCGAGCAACAGCGTCGCGTGTCGGAGCAATCGGAGGTTCGCCATTGCGTCACGGTGGCGCCCCGCGAGCGTAAAACCAGGGGTGGCGTCGGTCGCCGACTCGCGATCGGCCGTCGCACCGTCGACGAGCGGTCGTGACGCGGGTCAGTACTCGCGCTCGACCAGGTAGTCGGCGATGCCGGCCAGCAGCTCCCGAGATTCGTTGTCAGGCAGGACCTGCAGGTTCTGCTTGCCCGAGTCGATGAGGTCGTGGGCCGTCTGGCGGGCGTACTCGATGCTGCCGGCGGCCCGCAGTTCCTCGAGGGCGGCGTCGATGGCCGCTTCGTCGACCGAATCGACGTCGTCGGCGTCGACCAGGTTCTCGACGTCGACGCCGTGCTCGCGGGCGTGCAGCGTGACGAGGGTCTTTTTGTTCTCGACGAGGTCGCTGCCGCGCTGCTTGCCCAGCTGCTCGCTGGGCGTCGTCAGGTCCAGCAGGTCGTCCTGGATCTGGAAGGCGCGGCCGACGTCCAGGCCGTAGCCGTACAGGGCGTCGACGGCCGCGTCGTCGCCCCGGAGGACGGCCGGGACGCTCGCGGCCGCGGCGTACAGCACCGCGGTCTTGAGCTCGACCATGTTGAGGTACTCGTCGGGCTCGACGGCGTTGCGAGTCTCGAAGTCGATGTCGAACGCCTGGCCTTCGCAGATCTTCGTGCAGGTGGTCGCCAGCTCCGAGAGCGCGCGGACGGACCGCTCGGCGGGGGCGCCGGTCTCGAGCATGATCTCGAAGGCCTTCGAGTACAGCGTGTCGCCGGCGAGGATCGCCGTCTCGACGTCGTACTCGCGGTGGACCGAGGGCACGCCCCGGCGCATGTCGTCGTCGTCCATGATGTCGTCGTGGATCAGCGTG
>JBDGSW010000129.1:0-12616 GCA_042217345.1 Haloarculaceae archaeon | reverse complement strand
TCGTCACCCACGACGGCTTCCAGCAGCACTCCCACGTCGAGATGGGCCTGGTCGGCGACGCCTTCGATCCCGACGATCTCCAGGCGCTCAACGGCACCCAGGGCATCGGCCACGTCCGCTACCCGACCTCGGGCAGCGTCGACTCCTCGTGTGCCCAGCCCTTCTCGGTCTCGTTCAAGAGCGGCTCGCTGGGGCTGAGCCACAACGGCAACCTCGTCAACGCCGACGAGATCCGCGACGAACTCGCGGCGCTGGGCCACGCGTTCACCTCCGACGGCGACACCGAGGTCATCGCTCACGACCTCGCGCGCAACCTCCTCGAGGAGGACCTGGTCCGCGCGGTCAAGCGCACCATGTCGCGCATCCACGGGTCGTACTCGCTGACGATCATGCACGACGACACGGTGCTGGGCGTGCGCGACCCCGAGGGCAACCGTCCGCTGTGCATCGGCGAGCTCGAAGACGGCTACGTCGTCGCCTCCGAGTCCGCCGCCATCGACACGCTCGACGGCGAGCTCGTCCGCGACGTGAAACCCGGCGAGCTGGTCGTGTTGCACCCGGACGGCACCGGCTACGACACCTACCAGCTCGTCGAGCGCGACAACACCGCACACTGCTTTTTCGAGCACGTCTACTTCGCCCGGCCGGACTCGATCATCGACGACGAGCTCGTCTACGAGGTCCGCCGCGAGCTCGGGCGCAAACTCTGGGGGGAAAGCGGCATCGAGACCGACGTCGTGATGCCCGTCCCGGACTCGGGGCGGGCGTTCGCCTCCGGCTACGCCGAGGCGGCCCAGGAGGACCCCGACAGCGCCGACGTCGAGTTCGCCGAGGGGCTGATGAAAAACCGCTACGTCGGTCGCACGTTCATCATGCCCACCCAGGACGAGCGCGAGCGGGCCGTCCGCCTGAAGCTCAATCCGATCAAGTCCACGGTCGAGGGCAAGACCGTCACGCTGATCGACGACTCGATCGTCCGCGGGACGACCTCGAACCAGCTCGTCCAGTTGCTCCGCGACGCCGGCGCCGAGGCCGTCCACGTCCGCATCGGCGCGCCGCCGATCGTCGCCCCCTGCTACATGGGGATCGACATGGCCTCCCGCGAGGAGCTGATCGCCGCCGACCGCTCGGTCGCGGAGATCCGCGACGAGATCGGTGCCGACAGCCTCTCGTACCTCTCGATCGACGCGGTCGCCGCCGCGCTCGCACGCTCGCGGGCCGACCTCTGTCTCGGCTGCGTCACCGGGGAGTACCCCTACGACATCGAGGGCGAGGCCACCGACCGCGAGGTCGAGCGCCCCGACATCGGCGGGCCCGCCCCCGCCGACGACTGAGGCGGTTGCCCCGCCCGCGCTTTCAAAACACCACGTACAGCAGCAGGTAGACGACGATCCCGAGCGCGAACGAGACCAGCCACAGCGAGGCGGCGACGCGGCCGACCCGCGGGTGGGCCGTGGCGCCGAGGTCGCTCGCCGGCCGCGTCAACGCGAGCAGCAGGACGTAGTACAGCGGCGGAATGCAGACGATCGCGAGCAGGATGTGCCCCGCTAGCAGCGGGAGGTAGACGAACCGCTCGAGCGCGGCGGGCCCGGGGAACGCGGTCGGGCCGTGCAGGCTCACCCGGTAGAGGTACAGCAGGAGGAAGGCGGCGAACAGCCCCAGCGCGGTGAGCATCGAGCGGCGGTGCCTGTCGATGCGACCGCCCCGGATCGCGCGCCAGCCGGTGGCGATGACGGCGATCGCGACGACGCTGATGCCTGCGTTGAGGTGGGGGATGGCGTCCAGAAACCACCCGGGTGCCCGCGGGAGGACGTGGGCGGGGATGACGCCGAGGACGGCGCCGAACACCAGCGCCAGCGAGACGGCGGTAAACAGCCCGGTCAGTTCGGGGACGCGCTCGCGAGCCAGTCGGTCCATGGCGGAGGCGACGGGCCGGCGGGACAAGGCGCTTGCTCTCGGCCGCGACGGCGCCCCGTCAGACCGGCGGGCGCCGCCCGAGCGTGAGGTCGACCGTCGTCTCGCGGCCGTCGCGGACGACGCCGACCGGGATCGTCTTCCCGGGGCTGGTCGAGAGCGCGAGGTACGTCGAGAGGGCCGCCTGCGTGCGGATCCGCTCGCCGCCGAGGCGCGTGACGACGTCGCCGCCCACGGGGACCTCGGTCCCACGGACCGACGCCGTCACGGTCGACCCCTCGAGGACGCCGTCGGCCGGACCGCCGTCCATCACCGAGGCGATGTAGACGCCGGTTGCGCGGTCCAGGTCGTTCGCGCGGGCGACCAGCGGGGTCACGGTCATGAGCCGGACGCCCATGTACGAGTGGTGGTACTCACCGGCGTCGATCAGCGCGGGGGCGACCCTCCGGGTCAGGGCCGCGGAGATGGCGAAGCCGACGTTGTCGCCGCGGACTGCGTTGACGACGCCCGCGACCTCGCCGTCGAGCGTCATCAGCGGGCCGCCGCTGTTGCCCGGGTTGACCGCCGCGTCGGTCTGGATCGCGTCGGGGATCCGGAAGTCGTTGGGGCCGGGGAGCAGTCGGTCCACGCCGCTGACGATCCCCGCCGACAGCGACCCCGAGAGGCCGAACGGGTTGCCGATGGCGGCGACGCGCTGGCCGACCGCCACCTCGCCGTCGATCAGCGCCAGCGGGGTCGCACTATCGGGCACGTCGTCGACGCCAAGGACCGCCAGATCGCTGTAGATGTCGGTGCCGGCGACGGTCGCCGTCCGCCAGGCGTCGTCGGCGAAGCGCACCTCGACGTCGGTGCTCCCCGCGACGACGTGCTGGTTGGTCACGACGTGGTCGCCGTCGAAGACGAAGCCCGTCCCTTCAGCGCGAGGTCCGCCCCCGTCGTAGACGCGGATCAACACCACCGAGTCGATCGCTCCCCGGTACACCCGCGAGAACGCCGAGGGCGCGCTCGCGGGCGTCTGGTTGATCAGGTCCGTCCGCTCGCTGCCGGCGGGCTCGGCGCCGGACGAACGCCGCGCGCTCGGTGCGTTACAGCCGGCGAGCACGGCCGACAGTCCGGCGGCCGCGAGAAAGCCGCGTCGCGACAGCCGCTCGCGTTCCATGGCCTCACCTGCGAGGGCCGTGTCATAAATCCCGAGCATTCGCCCGACGACGGGACGGCGACGCCGTCGCTCCCGGGCGCGGCGTCGAAACGAGAAGTGGGTGGGGGTGGGGGGTGGGGGTGGGGGGTGGGGGTGGGGGTCTGTATGGCACCGCTGTGCCAGCGTGTGAACGAGTGTCGACCGAGTACATAAACCTGGCCCCCCAATTATTTGATCTGATAATTGAATGGTGAGTCGGCGGGGGGATCGAGGGGCGACGAGGCGGTTCCAGACTCGCTGAGCGCGGCGGAGCGTGGCGTCGACGCGGTGAGCGCTCGTTGTTTCGAGGTGTGTACCTCCCACAATCTATTTCATGGCGAGGGGGCATTGGTCAGGCAGGAATGGTCCGGGATACAGTGGTGTTGCCGTCGGGTGTGCACGGGATCGGCGTGATCGACCATGAGCAGTGAGTCGCCCATCGTCCTCGTCGTCGACGACAACCGCGCCATCGCGAACACGTACACGGCGTTCCTGTCCGACGAGTACGAGGTGCGGACGGCCTACAACGGGAAGGAGGCGATGGAGGCGCTCGACCCCGAGATCGACGTCGTCCTCCTGGACCGACGGATGCCCGAGGTCTCGGGCGACGCGGTCCTCGAGGAGATCGAGTCCCGCCAGCTCGACTGTCGAGTCGTCATGCTGACGGCGGTCGACCCGGACTTCGACATCATCGACATGGGCTTCGACGAGTACCTCGTCAAGCCCATCGAGCGCGAGGAACTCAACGACGTCGTCGCCGAGATGCTCGAACGCGCGACCTACGACGACGACTTCCGGCGCTTTCTCGCGCTGGTCTCGAAGAAGGCCACCCTCGAGGAGGAAAAGTCCAGCGCGGAGCTCGAAGCCAGCGACGAGTACGAGAAGATCGAGGCCCGACTGGCCGAGCGCCGCGAGCAGGTGGGCGTGGACGTCTCCGACCTCGAGGAGAACTTCTCGGACGTCTCGGGCACCGTCACCGTCCCCGAGGAGGTCGCCGACTCCTCGAAGCGGGAGGTTCCCGACGTCCCCGGTGCCGACGACGAGACCGACGACGAGTGAGGCGCCGTCCAGTCCCAGCCGCCTGCGAGTGACCGCCGACCCGCTTTCGGCAAGCCCACTGGGCGTCGCGGCCTGCCCTGTCTCGATTCCACCGCCCGTCACCCGCACCGGTGCACGTCCATTCTGTTCCGTTCGATCTCGAACACGGACCGACGAGTCCGGCGGCCGAGATCCCGACCGTGCCACGATAAACGAGTTGACATGACTGATCGGGCGACAGCTTTTCAACCTCCCAGGTGGTTGGCCGATACATGCACACCGTTATCACGGATCTCTCTATGGGGTTGGCAGTGAGCGTGTCGTCGGCGGGCGCGATCACCGCCGTGTTCGCGCTGCGGGCGGTCCGTAAAACCCCGCTCGAGCCCCCCATCCTCGCACTCGCGGTGCTCTTCGTCGGTCTCACGCTCTATCACCTGCTCTTGCTCGTCTACCCCTCCTACGAGATGAACCTCCATCTCGTGAAGTCGATCACGTTCACGGCCATGACCGGATTCGTCCTCCTGATGATCTACCTGCAGACGCGAATCGACGACGGGGTGGTCGGAATCCGACGATGATGCTCTTCGGGGCGTACGACGTCGTGATGACGGTCGCGAGCGCGATCGGCCTGTCGTATCTCTTGATCGCGGAACTGGACCACCCAGACTACCGGTGGCCGATCCTCGTGACGACGTTCGGCGTCCTCGCCTTCGCAGTCACCGTCCCCCTGACAGACATCCTGCTTCCGTCGACCGAACACGCCGTCCACGCGCTGGTGCTGTCGATCATCGTCGTCGGACTCGCCGGCTTCGTCGACGCGAGCCACCACTCGACGGACTGGGCGCACCTGCTCACGTCCGAACCGGGCGAAGTCCGCCGGTCCGAGGCGTGGATGACGCCGCTCGACCACCGGATCCTCGGCCTGTTCCACTCGACGAACCTGGTCCTGACCCCCGCGATCATCGCGTACAACCTCGAGTACTCCCGCGAGAGCGTCAATCGTCGCCTGTCCGAACTCGTCGACGAAGGGTACGTCGACCGGATAGACCGCGGTAAGTATCAATTGTCTGCTAACGGAGCGCAGTACCTTCGCGGAGTCGGCCCATCGGACGACGAAGCCCGTCTGAAGCCGGAATAGCCGCCGAATCACGAACTAGTGACCGACCCGATCGGCCGACATCACGCCTTACGTGTCGATTAAACAGTTCTATCTGTTTATTGTGACAGGTGGTCACGGGGCGCGTGGTGATGCAGGCATGACTGACCCGACGGACCGGCGCCGCTTCGTGAAGTACCTCGGAGCGGCGGCGGGACTCGGAACGACCGCGTTGGCCGGCTGTACGGCGACGGCGAACACGAAGCCGGGCGAGGAGTCCATCCAGAAGATGTCCGAGCAGGTGGACATCCCGCAAGTCGTCGGTGGGCCCAACGACCTCAAGTCCGAGGCGACCGTGCACATGGTCGCCGTCGAGGGCAACGAGGGCAACGGCTTCGGCTACATGCCAGCCGTCCTCTGGGTCGAGCCCGGGGCGACCGTGACCTGGAAGCACACGGCCAACGGGCCGTCAGAGCGCGTCTCGCACACGGTCACGTCGATGAACAAGGGCAACGAGAAGCCCCAGTTCACGCCGAAGCACTCCGCCCCGTTCGACTCCGGCGTGATCGCCGGCGTCGGCCCGTGGAAGGACGAGAACGCGCTCAGGGGCGAGTACCAGACGCACACGAACGGGCAGCGACCCAACGGCGGGTTCCAGGGACCGTACAAGGTCACCTTCTCGCCGCCGAAGTTCCCGCAAGGCGTCTACATGTACATGTGCGAGGACCACATGTACTTCGGGATGGTCGCGGCGATCGTCGTCGGGAACGTCGGCCCGGGCGACCCCGGCTGGAGCCCGGGGATGACCATGAAGCCGATGCCGATGTTCACTGATCCGTTCAAGCAGCACTTACAGACGATTCGTACCACGATCAAGAACCAGGTGAACGGGCAATGAGCGCCGAGACCGCGACCGGCGACGACGCCGGTCACGACGACCACGAACCGAGCGGCTGGCGGCGCTGGGTGTTCACCACGAGCCACGAGGACGTCGGGATCATCTACCTCTGGCTCGCCGTCTTCTGGTTCATCATGGGCGGCGCGCTTGCCATGCTGTTCCGGACGGAGCTGCTGACGCCCGCGGACGGCCCGCTGTTCAACCTGAACGGCTACAACGCGCTGTTCTCGCTGCACGGGTTGACGATGATCTTCCTCGTCGCCGTGCCGGCCGGCGGCGTGTTCGCGAACTACCTCCTGCCCCACTACCTCGGGCTGGACGAGATGGCGTTCCCGCGGCTGAACGCCCTCTCGGGCTGGCTCGTGTTCTGGGGCGGGGTCATGCTCTGGTTCCCGGTCGTCGGGAACGCCCTCGGGCTGACGCCGCTGCCGTTCAACGGCGGCTGGTTCGCGTACCCGCCGCTGGTCAGCCGGTTCCAGCACGTCACGATCAGCAGCTACGTGTTCTCGATGGTGATCCTCGGCATCTCGACGACGGTCGCCGGGATCAACTTCATGGTGACGCTGCTGAACGAGCGCGACCCGAGCCTCGGGCTGTTCGACCTGCCGTTCGGCGCCTGGGGCCTGGGCATCTTCACGCCGCTTTTGGGCCTCTACGAGCTGCCGTGGCTCATGGTCGGCGTCTCGTTCGACTTCCTGCAGAACACGCTCGGGATGGGCTTTTTCGACGCCCGCACGGGCGGCGCGCCGCTGCTGTGGCAGTGGCTGTTCTGGCTGTTCGGGCACCCGGAGGTGTACTTCGTGGCGATGCCGTTCCTGGCCATCGTCGGCGAGATCGTCCCCCGGTTCAGCGAGCGCCCCGTCTACGGGTACCGCTCGGTCATCTACGCCATCACCGGCATCACGCTGATGTCCGGGATGGTGTGGGCCCACCACATGTACATCACCGGCCTCGGCCAGATCCGGTACCTGTACATGTTCTTCTCGATGGCGATCCCCATCATGTTCGCCGTCTACATCTTCGCGATGTTCGCGATGATGTGGGGCGGGCGGATCCACTTCAAGACGCCGATGCTGTTCAGCATCGGCATGCTGTTCATGCTGATTTACTCCGGCATGGACGGCATCATCATGAGCCAGACGCCCGTCGACGTGTTGATCCACTCGACTTGGTTCATCGTCGGCCACTTCCACTTCACGCTGTTCGGCGTGGCCATCATGGGCTTTTTCGCGGCGCTGTACTACTACTACCCCCGGATGACCGGGCGGATGTACAGCGAACGCCTCGGGAAGCTCCACGCCGGGCTGACGATCGTCTGCGCCCCGATCGTGTTCACGCTGATGGACATGATGGGGACGCAGGCGGTCCCGATGATGCGTCGGTACGCGACGTACACGTACGCGCCCGGGCTGCAGAACTTGCAGATCGCGACGACCGCGTTCGCGTACGTCCTCGGCATCGCGCAGGTCGTGATGGCAGCGAACCTCCTGTGGAGCCTCTGGTACGGCGCCGAGGTCGAGAACCCCTGGAGCGAACTGCTCGAGGGCCAGGGGATGCCCTCGCCGGAGTGGAACGGGCTCCCCTACGAGGTGCCGACCCCGGCCAACGTCCCCTACAACCCGGGCGGCCGCGAGGACGTCCGCGACGAGGGCGGGCCGGTCGCCGTCGACGGCGGCGACGACCCGGTTCCTGACGGCGGCGACGGGGAGGTGAGCGACGATGAGTGACAGTCCGCCCGACCGCGACGGCGGCCCGAGGTTCGACGGGAGCGATCGCGGCTGGGTCTGGTTCCTCGTCCTCGCGGTCCCGGTCGCGGCCTTCCTGATCAGCTACGCGCTCGACATGCGCGATCAGTTCGAGCGCGCGGCCAATCCGCCGGGCGTCCGGATCGGACTGGTCTCGCAGCTGTACGGCACGGACACGCTCATCGCGCTCGTCTTCGGCGGGCTGACGATGCTCGTCTTGCTGTACTTCGCCGTCCGGTTCCGCTCGGGCAGCGTCGACGTGGCCCGACCGCTCGAACCGCGGTGGGGCGCGAACACGTTCCGGCTGCTCATCATCGCCGTCGCCGTCATCATGGTTGTGACGTTCATGTACGCCGGGACGGCGCTGTCGAACACCGACCAGATGAGCGCCCAGACCGCGATGCAGCGGTACGGCGCCAAGGACAAACTGGACGTGAGCGTCGTCGGCTCGCAGTGGGTCTGGCGGACGCACGTCCAGGGCGTCAACGTCACCCAGACCGACGAGGTGCACGTCCCCGCCAACACGTTACTGGCAGTCACCATCACGTCGGCTGACGTCGATCACTCCTGGGCGGTCGAACAGCTCGGCGTCAAGAAAGACGCCATCCCCGGCGAAGTCACTCACACGTGGCTCTACGTCAAGAAGCCGGGCAAATACCAGATCAACTGCGCCGAGCTCTGCGGCGCGGGGCACTCGAAGATGACAGCGACCCTCGACGTCATGTCCAAACAGAAGTACGTTCAGTGGGCGCACAGCCACGGCTACTCGGTCCCGTTCGCAGACGGCGGGTCCCAGACGCAGGCCGACCTCGCGGCCCCGTCGCACGTCGACGCGACCGCGCCGACCGCGGCGGCCGTCACGGGGGTGAGCGGCGATGTCTGACGCGGACATCGACGCCCTCGAGGCCGACGGGACGACGCGAGGCGAAGGCGAGGAGGGCTTCCCCCACGGGAGCGCCGCGCCGTTCGTCCTCGGCGCCGGTATCTTCGGCGTGTTCTTCGGGTTCATCTACCCGCTGGAGTGGATCGTCGGCGTGCCGGTGTTCGTCGCCGGACTGTACCTCTGGATCCGCGAGTACGCCATCGAGGAGTACGAACGCGGGATCGTGCCCGAACAGAAGCGCCAGCTGCTCGGCGTGCCAAGCATGTACCTCGCGGCGCTGTTCGCCATCATCTCGGAGGCGCTGGCCTTCGGTGGCGCGTTCATCGCGTGGTTCTTCCTCGCGGCCCGTCGCGAGCCGTTCCCGAACCTGGGGCTGCCGCCGCTGCACCCGACGTTCGGCGGGCTCGAGGCGCTGGCGCTGCTGATCGGGAGCGCCGTCCTCTACTGGACGCGGACCGGCGTCGCGGCCGGCGAGCGCGACCGGCTTTCGACCGGCATCGTCGTCACCGTCCTGGCCGGCCTGGCCTACCTCGGCCTGACGGCCTACGACTGGCAGACCCTGGTGGCGAACGGCCTGACGCCGGACGCCGGCGCGTACGGTGGCGCGTACTACTTCGTCTCCGGACTGCACGCCCTGCACGTGCTGGCCGGCCTGACGCTGGTGACGATCATGGGCTATCGCTACTGGGCGCGCGGGCACTTCGACCAGCACCGGATGACGATGGTGCGGGTGACGGAGGCCTACTGGCACTTCCTCACCGGCATCTCGATCGTCATACTCCTGTTGATCTACCTGCCGACCGCCAACCCATGAACTCGACACCACGGTACCGTTCGCCGACCACGCTCGCCGCGGCCACGCTGATCGGGCTGTACGCCGTCGTCGTCGCCGGCACGACCGACGCGGTCGCCAGCGCCGAGGCCGCGTGCACGTCGTGGCCGACCTGTACCGGCGCGCTCGTCCCCCGGCTGGCCGCCGGGTGGCGGCCGCTCGTCGCCTGGAGTCACCGGGCGGCCGTCCTCGTCGTCTCCGGACTCTTGCTCGCGACGACGGTGGCGACCCTCCGCAGCGGCCGGTCGGCCCGGGCGACGGTCGCGCTGTGCATCGCGTCCATCGTCTACCCCGGCGAGGTGCTCGTCGGTCGCGTCGTCTTCCAGACGGGGAGCGCGCGACCGCTGCACCTGCTGCTGGCGGCAGTGATCGTCCTCGACGTGCTCGCGGCGCTGGTCTGGCTGCTCGACGCCCGTGCGCCGCTCGACGACCGATCGCCACGCCTCGGGGCAGCGCCGGAGACCCCGGACGAGGGCGGAGCGCGCCCGACGGACGACCCCGGCGTCCCGTCGCCGGGGCGACAGCGGTTCCCCCACCTGCGGGCCTACGCCTCGCTGATGAAGCTGAAGCTCTCGTGGCTGCTGTGCCTGGTGGCGCTGGCCGCGATGGTGCTGGCACGGGGCGCGGCCCTCGATCCGGTGACCGCAGCCGGCACGCTGGTCGGCGGCGTGCTCGCGGTCGGCGCCAGCGGCACGTTCAACCACGTCCTCGAGCGCGACCGCGACACCGAGATGGAGCGGACGGCCGATCGACCGCTCGTGCGGCACACCGTCCCGGTCCGCCGCGCCATCGCGTTCGGCGTGGGGCTGTTCGTCCTGTCGATCGCCACGTTCGCGACGTTCGGGAACGCACTCGCCGCGGGCCTGGGCGTCGCCGCTGTCGCGTTCTACACCGTCGGGTACACGGTCGTCCTCAAGCCAAACACCACGTGGAACACGTTCGTCGGCGGAGCCGTCGGCGCGTTCCCCGCGCTCATCGGCTGGGCGGCGGTCACCGGCACGGTCGGCCCGCCCGCCGTCGCGCTCGGCGCCGTCGTGATCTGCTGGACGCCCGCGCACTTCCACAACCTCGCGCTGGCGTACCGCGACGACTACGCCCGCGCCGGGTACCCGATGCTCTCGGTCGTCCGCGGGCCGGCGGTGACCCGGCGGCGGATCGTGTGGTTCCTCGGCGCCACCCTGCTCTCGGCGGTCGCGCTCGCGGCTGTCGCCCGACCGGGGCTCCCGTTCGCCGTCGCGACGACCGCCGCCGCGGCCGTCTTCGCCGCGGCCGTCCTCGGTCTGCACCGCGAGCGGACCGACGCCGCGGCCATGCGGTCGTTCCACGCCTCGAACCTCTTCCTCGCGACGGTCCTCGGGGCCGTCGTGATCGGCGGGGTGATCTGAGTGGCGGCCACCGCGTTCGAGCGACCGTCGTTCGAGGACCTCGACCCCCGCGTCGGCCGGTGGCTGGCCGTCCTCCTGCTGTACGAGGCGGTCGGTTCGTACCTGTACTTCCGGTACACGCCGGCGGACCCGACGCGGCTGCGCTACCTCGTCTACCCGTTCGTCTGGCTGAACGTCGGGTTGATCGCGATGCTGACGGTGCGACCCAGCGCCGGGTCGCGGCGCCACCGCCTGCTGGCGCTGGCGGTCGCGGTGCCGTACACGCTGGTCGTCCTCTACGTCCCTGGCGTCCTCCAGCCGACGCTCCCGGGAATCCGGCCGCTGCCGCCGATGGCACCGCACGTCGACGTGATCTGGACGGCCCCCGGCTGGGGCCCGCTCGTCACGTTCCAGTCGTCGTGGCTGGTAGCGAACCTCGTCCCCTTCAAGGTCGTGGGCTACCTCGCGCTGGGCTACCTGGTGTACGCGAACGCGCTCCGGGTCTCGCGCGCGTCGCTGGGCGGCCTGCTGGGCGTGGTGACCTGCGTGAGCTGCACCGCGCCGCTTTTCGCCTCGGCCGTCGCGCTGCTGGGCGGGGGCGCCGGGCTCGTCTCGATCGCCACCCGCTACTCCGTCGACCTCGGGACGCTGGCGTTCCTCGTGAGCGCCGTCGTCCTGTATCGCGGGGCGACCGGCGGCTGGCTCCCCACGGAGGGATCGGCGTGAGGCTCGAACCGATGTCCGAACCGCGCCGGCTCGTCTACGGATCGCTCGCGCTCATCGCGAGCATCATCGTCAACCGCGTCATCGGACTCCACCTGGTGTTCTCGACGCTCAGGTTCGGCTCGGTGCGCAGCGACCTGTTCGTCGTGCTGTTCGGCCTGAGCTTCGTGACCGCGCTGGGCTTCCCGATGTGGTTCTGGGTCGTCCGCCCGATGTTCACCGGCCCGGACACGCCCGTGAACCTCCGCCCGGGAGGGACCCGGCGATGACCATCTCCGACGAGGGCGTCCACGGCGCGATCGTCGTGACGGCGCTCGTCGTCCTGGTCGCCGTTCTCGTGGCGACCGCGGTCTTCGCGTCGAACGCCATCAGGATGGTCGCGCTCTCGGCGGTGTACGTCGTCGGCGTCTGCGGCTTCTGGCTCGGCTACTGGGTCCTGAGCCGCACCGCCGACCAGCGACGAGAACAGTTGGCCGAGGACTCCTGATCGACCGCGCTTTCGTTGTCCCGCACGGGACGCCACCTGCACCCGAGGCTACCAGTTTCGCGTCGGAAGGAATGATGCGTGGGTGCAGTACCGATGCGCTGCGCGCATCGGCGTCCCACTCGCTTCGTCGCCGGCGCGAAGCGCCGGCTCCCCGAGGGACCTCCGGCCCCTCGCTCCGCTCGCGGGACTCCCAAGGGACGCCACCTGCACCCAAGGCTACCAGTTTCGCGTCTGAAGGAATGATGCGTGGGTGCAGTCCCAAGGGACTCCACCTGCACTTTCGCCCGCACCTGTGGGGTGGGGCATTCAGTGCGTGGGACCGGATTTGAACTACGCGAACGCCAGCGGCGTTCTCTCATTCAAATCCGATCGTGCACTTCAGACCGCGAACATCCGTTCGCGGTCGATAGTGCGTGGGACCGGATTTGAACCGGCGGACCCCTACGGGACAGCGCCCTC
>JBDGSW010000055.1:0-12693 GCA_042217345.1 Haloarculaceae archaeon | reverse complement strand
AGCGACCGGCGGCGCGTCCAGTTAAGATTCGGACTGCTCGCCGGTCACCTCACCGAGCTTCATCAACGAAAGCTGCCCGTTCTGCTCGACAGTGATGCGGTACCCGTAGTAGGAGAAGGCTACCTGAACCTGGGCCTCGGCGGACGGCGGATCCTGGAAGATCTCGGTCAGAAGGTCGCCGATTCGCGTGTGCATGGGCGGCAGGTCCGTGACGTCACACCCCTCGATTTCGGCGAGGAGAGTAAGGAAGTCGTAGGCCGCCTCGTCGGGGTCCGGTTCCATCTGGCGGTGGTAGATGTCCGCCGCCGGAACAGTATCGTCCGTCTGATCGTCACCCATACAGTCACAGACGGCCCGGTGGGAAGAAACGGTACTGTTGGATTAGTTGCGGCTCCACCACGGGCGGTTGCAAGTTCGGTGCCACGCGTTCGAGTCAGTTTACGGACGCGTTCTCTGGGCGTCACCTCGCCGGTCGCGGCGGCCCGGCCGCGGGAGGGCTGTCAGTCGGCGCCGGTGCCGGTCGCGCGCGGGCGACCGCGCCGGCCGCCCAGCGTGATGACCCACAGCACCGCCAGTCCGAGGAGGTACGCGAGGGCGGCCGGGATGGCCATCAGCAGCATGGTGAACACGCCGCGGGGCGACAGCAGCGCCGAGGCGGCGAACAGCGCGACGACGACCTCGCGCCAGTAGCGCTGCATCGTGTCGTAGGAGACGATGCCGCCGACGTGGAACAGGGTCATCGAGACGGGGATCTCGGCGAGCAGGCCGACGCCGACGGTCGTGTAGATGACCAGCCAGCCGAAGGTGTTGATCCGGTAGGCGATCACCATGTGCGAGCGGACGGCGTCGGCCGCCAGCCAGGAGATGACCGCCGGCGCGACGTACAGGAAGCCCACGACGCTGCCGATCGCGATCCCGGCCAGAAGCGAGCCGCCCCACACCAGCATGATCCGCGGGTCGCCGCGCACCCAGCCGCGCTCTTTCATCGCCGGCCAGGCGTAGTACAGCACCAGCGGCAGCGTGGCGACGATCGCCAGCAGCGTCGAGAACTTGATCTCGAACAGCAGCGCCTCGACGGGGTGCAGCGTGACGATGTGGACCTCCGGCTGGACGGCCGTGGGCATCTGGCTGAAAAACGAGTCCTTGACGGACTTGATCCCGCCCGTGTACAGCCAGCCGAAGGTTCCGGCGAGCACGACCATGAACACCGCGACCAGCCGGAACGCCTTCGAGGTGAGCGACTCCAGGATGTACGCGGCGTCGAAGTAGTACCCGCCGACGTCCTCCTCGGTCGTCTCGTCCTCCGTGAAGGCGTTCATCATCCCCGCCGCCGTCTGGGTCACCCGACCGGCCTCCTCCTCCTCGGCCGCGGCGGCCTCGGCGCCGTCGGCCTCGGCGTCGGACGCCTGCTCGGCCCCGGTGCGCTCTTCGGCCTCGTCGAAGCGGTCGAGGATCGCCTGGGCCGTCTCCGGTTGCTCCGCGTCCATGGCCTGGCGAGCCAGGTCGACGGCCTCGTCCTCCGAGAGGGCGTCGAACGCCTCCGGCGGCGCCGCGCGGATCCCGGCGGCGTCGAGTTCGCCCAGGTCGATCGCGGCGGGCGAGCCGCTGGGGCCCGCCCCGGCCGCGGGAGCGGCCGCCGCCAGCGCCCGGGAGGCCAACACGAAGCCGGCGACGAGCACCGCGACCAGGGCGACGACGACGCCGACCAGCGCCGCGCCGACCGTCGTCGAGAGCCCGGTCGCCTGCGCGATCCCGGGCAGGGCGACGTGGTAGTCCCAGGGCAGCGCCGAGAGCGCCCGGGCGAGCAGGGCGTTGGTCGCGGCGACGCCCCCGCGCGTGAAGTAGGCGTAGACGGCGGCGAACGACAGCACGCCGACGCCGGCGAGGACGTTCCAGCGCCGGCGGACCAGCCCGCGGAGGTCGACGGCGTCGCCGCTTCGCTTCGCGGTGACGACCACCTTCGTCAGCTGGAGGCTGAACCCGTAGAGGATCACCAGCGGCGAGGCCCACATGACCTGCGTGACGGGGTCCGGCGGGGTGAACAGCGCGCCGAAGGTGAAGATGACGACCATCGCGTGGCGCCACTTGTCGCGGAAGGTCTCGTAGGGGACGATCCCGGTGTAGGAGAGCCCGCTCATCACCAGGGGGAGCTCGGCGGCCAGGCCGAACGAGAGCGCGACGAGGAAGACGAACTGCGCCCACTTGACGATGGAGTAGGTGGGGTCGAAGCCGACGTTGACGGCGTTGCTCGCCAGGAAACTGAACATCAGCGGGAAGAAGACCTCGTAGGAGTAGGCGATCCCGCCGACGAACAAGGCGACGGCGAACAGCGCCAGGACGGCCAGCCGCCAGCGCGGGACGCGTTCACCCGGCCAGAGCCCGCGCGCCCGGAGGGCGTCGCGGGAGTACCAGATCAACACCGGCAGCGCCAGCAACAGACCGATCACGATGCCGATTTTCACCTGCAGCAAGATGACGTCGAACGGCGTGATGGCGACGACCTTCGTCGCCTCACGGACGCCGGGCGCCATCTGCGAGAACAGATCGGTCTTCAGCTGGCCCCAGACGAACCGCCGGAGGACGTAGATCGTTCCGACGAGGCCGACGACGGCGACGATGAACACCTTCTGGAGGTCCGACTGGGCGGCCGACAGCATCGCTCCGACCGTCTCGCGACCCTCCTGGATAGTGCGACGAGTGTCCTCGTCGACGGCGCCGGACATTCTCTTGTGCGGGATAGCCCGCTCGCAGTTATCAACCTTTTCGATCCGGAGCCCGCAAACCCGCCGCAGAGCCGTCTCCTCGGCCGGTATGACAGGACCCGGGAAAAGAAGGCTTACAAGAGCCCGCGGCAAACTCGCGCCCGAATGAGCGACGGCGAATCGGGGCTGTACTCCGAGATGGACGTCGAGGGCCCCGAGCCACCGGCGACGAACCAGACGCCCGGCGCCCCCGACGACGAGGAGATGCCCCTGGCCGACCACGTCGAGGAGATGGTCCGCCGCGTGGGCGTGGTCGTCCTCTCGATGACGGTCGTCGCCGCGCTGGCGTTTCCCTTCGCCGACCGACTGATCAACTTCCTGTGGTTCTCCTTTCTCCCCGGGATCGCCTCGCAGTGTCCTCCGGCCGGCAGCGCCGTCGCGAGCGGCGCCGGGGGGACCGCCGCGGCGACCGGCCCCAACGGCGCGGCCTGTCCCCGGCTGTACCACCCGCTCGCACTGATGCTCGCCCGCCTGAAGGTCTCGACGCTGGCGGGCTTCATCGTCGCGCTACCCGTGTTCGTCTACGAGACGTACCTGTTCATGCGCCCCGGGCTGTACCCCCGCGAGCGCAAGTACTACCTCGCGGCCGTCCCGACGAGCATCGTCCTCGCCGCCGTCGGCGTCTCCGTCGCCTTCCTGCTCGTGTTGCCGGCGATCTTCACGTACTTCCTGTACTACTCCCAGAGCGCCGCGGTCATCGCCTTCGGGCTCACCGACACGTTCAACCTGATGGTGATGATGCTGGGGCTCTTTGCCTTCATCTTCCAGATCCCGCTGTTCGTCATGCTGGCGATCATGATGGGCATCACCACCCGCCGCTGGCTGGCGGCCCGCCGGCTGTACTTCTGGGGTGGCTTTCTCACCATCGCCTTCTTCTTCAGCCCCGACCCCACCGGGATGGCGCCGATCATCGTCGCCCTCTCGATGGTGACGCTGTTCGAGAGCACGCTGCTGCTGTTGCGCTGGACCGGCGGCGGCTCGCTGGCGCCCTCGCCCGAGTCCGTGGCGGCCGCCCGTCCCGGTGCCTGGATCCTCGCCGCGGCCGTCGGCTACGTCGCGAGCACGGCGCCCGTGCCCGGCGGGTACTTCGGCGCGCTGCCCGGCTGGTTCGTCGACGCGCTGGCGACCCGCCGGCTGCTCGCGCTGACGCCGGTCGTCGTCGGCGCCGTCGTCCTGCTCGCCTACGAGCTGGTCGTCTACCTGCTGGCCAGGCTCGGCCGGTTCCGCGCACGAACCGCCCTCACGCGGGTCCGCCTGCCCGTCTGGCTGCTGGCGGTCGTCGTGGGGTACTTCGCCAGTCCCGACCCGCGACTGCTCGAGGGTGCCCGGGCCATCGCGCTGGCGCCCGCCGAGGCCGCCGCGATCGCCGTCGGCGTGATCGCGCTGTACGAGGCGGCGCTGTTCGCCTACCGCTGGGTGACGCCCGACGAGCCCGGCCCCAACCAGCCGCCGCCACCGCCGCCGCAGTGACGGGGTAGCGGTACCTCCCCCGACCGAGCCGCGGCGCGGGCGCTATCGCGACGCGACGGTGACCGGCGCTGCAACAGTCAACAGAAATCGCGCGGCCGACGTCAGGAGGGGTACTCGGTGTCGAAGACGTCCTCGACCAGCGGCTCGTCGCCGTCGGTTCCGTCGGTCGCGTCGTCCTCCCCGGCCGGGCTGACGCTGCCGGTCTCGTAGCCGTGGAGGTCCAGCGTGACGTGCTCGAAGCCGGCGTCGGCGATGTGCTCGCGCGCCGAGCGGACGAACTCGGGATCCAGCGCGGCCTCGAGCTCGTCGGCGCCGATCTCGATGCGCGCGAGGCCGTCGTGGTCGCGCACGCGGAACTGCTGGAAGCCCCACGTCCGGAGGATGCGTTCGGCCTTCTCGATGCGGGTCAGGCGCTCCTCGGTCACGTCCAGCCCGGTGGGGATCCGCGAGGAGAGACAGGCCATCGAGGGCTTGTCGGCGACCGAGAGGTCGTAGCGGCGCGCGATCGCCCGGACCTCCTCTTTGGTGACGTCGTGGGCCAACAGCGGCGAGTACGCGTCCAGTTCCTCGACGGCGCGCAGGCCGGGGCGGTGGCCCTCGCCCGGGTCGGAGGCGTTGGTGCCGTCGCAGACGACGTCGATGCCCAGTTCGCGCGCGTGGTCGTACATCGCCGACAGGCGCATCGTCCGGCAGTGGTAACAGCGCTGGTCGTCGTTGCGGACGAACACCTCGCTGTCCAGTTCGGAGAACTCGACGACGTCGTGGCGGACGCCGATCTCCGCGGCGACGCGGGCGGCGTCCTCGAGTTCGGCGGCCGGCAGCGTCTCGCTCTTGGCGGTGCAGGCCACGGCGTCCTCGCCGAGCGCGTCGTGGGCCAGCGCCGCGACCACGCTGGAGTCCACGCCCCCGGAGAACGCGACGAGGACGCCGTCGAGGTCGGCCAACGACTCGCGGACGGCTGCGACTTTCCGGTCCAGCGCCTGCTCGTCGACGGCCCCGTCGGACGACTCGTCTGCTGCCATTGCCCGCCGTTGGGCCCTCTCGCGCAAAAGCCCGTTGACTCGCCGGACCCCCGGGAGCTCCGTCCCGCCCCGCTCGATTGACACTTAAACCGCCGGCTCACCACGGCGACGGATATTTTATGCGAAGTGATGACACGCAAGTAAGCAGATGGGGGGCGCTGTGTACGCGGTGATCGGGGGGAAGGGTGGCGTCGGCAAGACGACGACGGCGGTGAACCTCGGGGTCGTCCTGGGGCGGACGGGCCGCGATGCGGTCGTCGTCGACGCCGACCTGGCCATGACGAACGTCGCGGCCCGGCTGGGGCTGGACGCCGAGCCGGGGCTGCACCGCGTGCTGGCCGAGGAGGCCCCGGTCCGTGACGCCGTGGTGACCGGCCCCGGCGGGCTCGCCGTGCTGCCGGGCGACCGGGAGCTGGGCGCCTACGGCGAGGCCGACCCCGAGCGCCTGCCGCGGGTGCTCGACCTGCTGGCGGTCGCCTACGACGTGGTGCTCGTCGACACCGGGCCGGGCGTCCAGCACGAGGGGCTGGTCGCGATGGGCGCGGCCGACGGCGCCGTCGTCGTCGCCACGGCCGACGAGGTCGCCATCCACGACGCCAACCGCACCATCGCGGTCGCCGATCGGGTCGACTGCCCGGTCGTCGGCGGCGTACTCACGCGGGCCGACGGGCGATCGACGCCCACCGTCGCCGACGCGCTCGATCCCGAGTTGCTGGGCGTGATCCCCGAGTACGACGTCCCCGCCGGCGGGCCGACTGCGGCCGTAGCGCCCGATAGCGACGCGGCGGCGGCCTACCGGTCGATGGCCGAGTCACTGCCGCTCGCGGACGCGGCAACCGAAGGTGACGCGGCGGGCGACGAGGGGGCCGAGGCGGCCGCGTCCGCTCAGGACGCGGATGAGGATGCCGACCGGGGGGCCAACGCCGGCGAGCGCGCGGCGGACGGGGACCGTGTCACCACGTGATCCCGGGAACGCTTTTGTGGTACGGGCGGTAGTACTCGCCATCGGATGGACCTCGAAGCGATTCCGGGGGTCGGCGAGAAGACGGCCGCGCGGCTGGCCGAACTCGACGACCCCGAGCGCGCGCTCGCCGAGGGCGACGTCGCCGCGGTCGCGCGCGCGCCGGGCGTCAGCGAGGGCCGGGCCGCCCGCATCGTCCGCGCCGCGATCCGGCGGCGCCACGACGACCCCGGGGGCTTCCTCGGGACCGAGCGCGCCCGCGAGCTGTACCGCGACGCCCTCGCGCTCCTCAAAGAGCGGACGGTCACCGACTACGCCGCCGCCCGCCTGGAGACGCTGTACCCGAGCAGCGCGCGCTCGCGCATCGAGGAGATACAGGCGTTCGCCGCCGACGCCAGCGCCCGCGAGCCGGACCCGGCCGTCCGCGAGGCGCTGGCCGACGTCGCGCCACTGGAGACGCCGGGGGACCTGCGCGTGCGCGACCGCTGTCTCGCCACCGGCGACGCCGAGACCTACGCCGCCGCCCAGGAGGCGATCCCCGAGGTCAGCGTCGAACTCGTCGACGACGCGCGCAAGCTCTCGGAGCTGGCGCGGGGGTACGCGACCGTCGTCGCGCTGGACGAGGCCTTCGCAGGCGTCGACGTCGAGGGTGACGTCCGCGTCGAGCCCGACGCGCTCGAGCACCCCGAGCGGGTCGTCCCCGAACGCGTCCTGACGTTCTTCGCGGCCAACCGCGACCGCATTCGGGCCGCCGCCGCGGTCCACCAGGAAGCCGGGCTGGACGCGCCCTGCGACCTCGACGCGCTGACCGACGCCCTGGACCGGCTGGACGCGGACGGGACGGTGAAAGGCGACGGCGAACTCGACCGGCTGGCGACCGCGGTCGACGACCTCGACGCGGCGGTCTCGACCGCCGAATCCGTCGCCAACGATCGGCTGCGCGAAGCCATCGAGGAGCGCGACGTCACCATCGAGGGCGCGGATCTGCTGTCGCTGGTCGAGCGGGGCGCGGGCGTCGACTCGCTGCTCGACCGCGAGCTCGCCGACGAGTACGCCGCCGCGGTCGAGGCCGCCCGCGACCACCTGGTCGACGCCCTCCACTTGCGCGACACCGAGACCATCGCCCGCCGGGCGTTCCCCGAGGACCCGACCTACCCCGTCGAGCACGACGAGGACGCGATTTCGCGGCTGCGCGAGGAGCTCACTGCCGCCCGCGACCGCCGGGCCACGCGGCTGAAGCGCGAGCTCGCCGCGGACCTGGCCGACGCCCGCGGGGACGCCCACGACCTGGTCGACGCCGCGCTCGAACTCGACGTCGAGCTGGCGGTCGCGCGCTTCGCCGCCGACTACGAGTGCACCATGCCCGAGTTCGCGGGGCGGGGGTTCACCATCGAGGCCGGGCGCTCGCCGCTGCTGGACGTGCCCTTCGACGCCGTCGAGCCGGTCGACTACGCCGTCGACGGCGTGACGCTGCTGTCGGGGGTCAACAGCGGCGGGAAGACCTCGACGCTGGACCTGGTCGCGCTCGTGGTGATCCTCGCACACATGGGCCTGCCAGTCCCGGCCGACCGCGTCCGCCTGGAGCGGATCGCCGAGTTGCACTACCACGCCAAGACCCAGGGGACGCTCGACGCCGGCGCCTTCGAGGCCACCCTGCGGGAGTTCGGCGACCTCGTCACCGGCGTCGGGGACGCGGCCGACGAGGAGGGGGTGACCGCCGAAGCCGACGGCGGCGCCGCGAGCGAGGCGAGCGGGGACCCCGCCAGCAAGCTCGTCCTCGTCGACGAACTGGAGAGCATCACGGAACCCGGCGCGAGCGCGAAGATCATGGCGGGCATCCTCGAGGCGCTGTCCGAGCGCGGCGCGACGGCGGTGTTCGTCTCGCACCTGGCCCGCGAGATCCGCGCGGCCGCAGACTTCGACGTCCAGGTCGACGGCATCCAGGCGGTCGGCCTCGAGGACGGCGAGCTGAAGGTCGACCGGTCGCCGGTCCGGGGGACGCTCGCGCGGTCGACGCCCGAGCTCATCGTCGAGAAGCTGGCCGGCGACGACGCCGACGCGTTCTACGATCGCCTGCTGGAGAAGTTCGAGGGCTGATCACCACAGCGTCAGGCAGCCAAGCACGTGCACGCCGACGGCCTCGAGGACCCCGACGAAGATCGGCGGGAAGAAGGCCCCGGCAGAGGTCAGCAACGCCCCCTCCATCGTCAGCCGGCCGTGCCGGCGCCGCTCGGCGCTGCCCGAGCCGAGCTTGTCGGCCGCCAGCACCGCCAGGTACGTTCCCTTGACCAGGTGGAACATGGAGACGGCCGCCAGCGCCAGCGTCAAGAGGTCGCCGACGTGGACCCGACAGAGCACGGTGTTGACGAACCCGACCGGCGAGGCCGCGGCGGGCGCGACGAACCCGGTGAGCACGACCACCCAGACGGTCGCGAACTCGGTGGGCGACAGCTCAGCCTGCCGACGGGCGCGCGCGAGCGACGGCGTGACGCGCCCGACCGCCCCCCTGAGCCACTGTGCTACCGACCGCTCGTGAGCGACGTACTTCCGGATCATGGTCGCGACTGCACGGACTTCGATTCCCCCCGCCCCCCAGGACGGGCCGTGTCTATCACTGACGACGACGTTCACCCTGTTAAATCATTTCGTTCGCGCAACGGCTCCCACCGGGGCTGACACGACCGGACCTCGAGTCGAAACCGAGGTGTACGCCGGCGCGCGAGCGATCGCGTTCGGAGCCGCGGGACGCCGACGCAGCGGGCGCGTGCCGAAAGATTAAGTGTGCGGGGGAGCGTGGTGGAAGTGATGGACGACGACCCCGAGGAGGGGATGCTCGGGTGGGACGAGTCGGTCTTCCGGGACGAGCACGTCTTCGAGATCGACTACCTGCCGGAGACCTTTCTCCACCGCGACACCCAGATGGAGAGCCTGAAGTACGCCCTCCGGCCCGCCGTTCGGGGGTCGCGCCCGCTGAACGTCATCGCCCGCGGCCCGCCCGGCACCGGCAAGACCACCGGCGTCCAGAAGCTGTTCTCCGAACTGCGCGCCCAGGCGCCGGCGGTCCAGGCCGTCCGCGTCAACTGCCAGGTCAACGGGACCCGGTACTCGGTGTTCTCGCGGCTGTTCGAGGGCATCTTCGACTACGAGCCGCCCTCCTCGGGCATCTCGTTCAAGAAGCTGTTCGGCCAGATCACCGACCGGCTGGTCGACGACGAGGAGGTCCTCGTCGTGGCGCTGGACGACGTGAACTACCTCTTCTACGAGAACGAGGCCTCCGACACGCTGTACTCGCTGTTGCGCGCCCACGAGGAACACGCCGGCGCGAAGATCGGCGTCATCTGCATCTCCTCGGACCTCGAGCTGGACGTGATCGCCGAGCTCGATGGCCGCGTCCAGTCGGTGTTCCGCCCCGAGGAGGTGTACTTCCCCACCTACGACGAGGCCGAGATCGCCGACATCCTCGGCGAGCGCGTCACGCGCGGGTTCCACGACGGCGTCGTCTCCACGCAGGTGCTCGACCGGGTGGCCGAACTCACCGCCGAGAGCAACGGCGACCTCCGCGTGGGCATCGACCTGCTGCGCCGGGCCGGCCTCAACGCCGAGATGCGCGCGGCCACCCACGTCGCCGAGGAGGACGTCGAGGCAGCCTACGACAAGTCCAAGTACGTCCACCTCTCGCGGGCACTGCGCGGCCTCTCGGACAGCGAGGCCGCTCTCGTCGAGGTGATCGCCGAGCACGAGGGCGAGCGCGCCGGCGAGGTCTACGAGACCTTCCACGAGCGCACCGACCTGGGGTACACCCGCTACTCCGAGATCGTCAACAAGCTCGACCAGCTCGGCGTCGTCGACGCCACCTACACCGACGTCGACGGTCGCGGGCGCTCCCGCGAGCTGTCGCTCAACTACGATCCCGAGGCCGTCCTCGATCGCCTCTGAGGCTGGGGGTCGGGCGGCCCAGACAGGTCGCTCCGCCGAGATGTCCGGAACAATGCCGGCCTCCGACGGCCGGAAATCCGCCGGAAGGATGCGTGAGAGTCACAGGCACGCATCACCCAAAGTTAAGACACCACCATCCTATTCAGTTGATGTATGCCGGAATGTCAGAACTGCGGCGCTTTCGTGACGGCCGCATATGCACGTGTTTTTACACCGAACGGCATCCGACAACCGCGCGTCTGTCCGCAGTGCGAGGACAAGATCAGGGACGGCGCTGACGTCCGTCAGGCCCGGTCGACCCGGCGCGGGTAACTTCCCCCGGTAGTTCTCCCCCACACCAATCTCGTCCGGTCGCCCCACGCGACCGGCGTCTTCTCGGACCGCTAACCCGTCGCGAGCGCGCCGATCCGTCAGTCGAGCGTCTCGTCCAGCAGCGCGCGCGCCTCCGCGAAGACCGCGTCGGCCCGGTCGGGATCGCGCGCCTCCGCGGTGACCCTGACCAGCGGTTGCGTGCCGCTGGCGCGCAGCAGGAACCAGCCGTCGCCAAGGTCGACCCGGACGCCGTCCAGCGTCGAGACGTCGGCGTAGCGGTCGGCGACCTGGTCGCGCAGGCGGTCCATGACCGCGCGCTTGTCGGCGACCTCGACGCTGTCCCGGCGGATCGGGTACGTCTCGACCTCGCGCGCGCGGTCGGCCAGCGGGCGCTCGCTCGCCAGTTCGACGAGTTTGCAGGCCGCCAGCGGGCCGTCGGGGCACAGCGTGGCCTCGGGCCAGATCCACGCCCCGCTGGGCTCGCCACCGAAGGCCACGTCGGGTTCGGCGACGCGATCGGCGACGTAGACGTCCCCGACCTTCGTCCGCGCGACCGAGACGTCGATCTCGGCGAGGTGGTCCTCGACCGCGAGGCTGGTGTCGACCGGCGCGGCCACCGTCTCGCCCGGCGCGGCGGCCGCGCGGGCGAACAGCGCGAGGGTCACGTCCCCGGAGAGGTAGGTGCCGTCGCCGGCGACCGCCCGTAGCCGGTCGGCGTCGCCGTCGTGGGCGATCCCCAGGTCGGCGTCGGTCTCGGCGACCAGCGCCGACAGCGAGGTGCAGTTGTCGGCGGTCGGCTCGCTCGGTCGCCCCGGGAACGCCCCGTCGGGCTGGGCGTTCAGCGTCTCGACGTCACAGCCCAGCCGCTGGAGGGCGTCGACCGTCACGCCGCCGGCGCCGTTGCCCACGTCGACGATCACCGACGGCGGGTCGGCCACGTCGACGGCGTCGACCAGCGCGTCGGCGTGGCGTTCGCGGGCGTCTGCCCGGCTGCGCTCGCCCAGGGCGTCCCAGGACCGGAGTGCCGCTGCGTCCGACGCGAGGCGCTCTTCGATCGTCTCGCGCAGCGCCTCGTCGTAGGCCTGGCCGCTTCGCTGCCAGAGCTTGATCCCGTTGTCCGCGGGCGGGTTGTGGCTCGCGGTGACCGAGACGCCCGCGTCGGCGCCCTCCCAGGCGACCGCGCGCGCGACCGTCGGCGTCGCCGCCAGTCCCAGATCCACGACGTCGGTGCCCGACTCCCGGAGGCCCGCGGTCAGGGCGTCCGTCAGCAGCCGGCCGCTCTCGCGGGGGTCCCGGCCCACGACGACCCGGTCGGCGTCGATCCCGACGGCGCGACCCACCGACAGCGCGAGGTCGGCCGTCACCGTCTCCCCGACGGGTCCGCGGATGCCGCTCGTTCCGAACATGCTCCCATCGACGATGGCGTCCCCCAAAAATATCGCCCGTGTGAACTACCCTACCCTACTCGCACACGGCTGACGCCGTTCGCTCGTTAAGGGTAGGGCTTCCTGCTTCCACGACACGCTTTGCAGATACAGGCGTATCCACAGGGAGCGCAGTCTCCACAGGCGGTAATTCGGAGTGTCCCACTCCTACATCTTCAAGGCCGCGAGAAAGAATGTTCCACGCCGCGTTCGCGTCCCTGTCCGCCTCAAACGGGACAGGAGTGTTCACGGACCCACAACGGCTTCTCCGTCGAAACGCCACACGCCGCGCACTCCTTGGTCGTCCCTCTCGGATTGACCGCCACGAAGTGCGTCCCCTCTCGCTTGCACTTGTATTCGAGCAATGAGAGGAACGTTCGCCAGGCGGCGGAAGCGGTGTTGCGGCTGTTCGACGGCGATTCGAGCATCCCCTTGACGTTCAGGTCTTCGACCGCCACGAGGTCGTACTCCCGAGCGTAGTAGTTCGAGAGCTTGTGTAAAAAATCGCGGCGCTTGCGTCGGAGATCAGCGTGACACTCTGCAACGCGCCGCCGTTGCTTCTCCCAGTTGTTCGACCCGTGCTGTTTGCGCGAGAGCTTCCGTTGTTCGCGTTCCAAGCGGCTGCGCTCGTCGGAGAGGGCGAGCGACCCGACCGCCGTGCCGTCAGTGTCGTGGGCGTACGTGAGAATTCCTACGTCAATACCGACGCACTTCTGGGGATTCTCGGGCGGTTCGGGTGGTTCGCGGTCCAGTTCGACGCCGAAGGTGGCGAACCACTCGCCCGTCGGTTCCTTCTTGACCGTGAC
>JBDGSW010000015.1:0-12722 GCA_042217345.1 Haloarculaceae archaeon | reverse complement strand
GCGCTCCGGCGCTACCTCCCGGAGATCGACCTCGACGAGGAGGACATCCCGCCGAGCCTCATCGACCGGATGATCATCAAGCGCGACGACTTCCGCGGGGCCCTCAACGAGGTCTCCCCGTCGGCCATGCGCGAGGTCCTCGTCGAGCTCCCGAAGATCAACTGGGACCACGTCGGCGGCCTCCAGGACGCCAAAGAGCAGGTCCAGGAGTCCGTCGAGTGGCCGATGAACAGCCCCGAGAAGTTCCAGCGCATGGGCGTCGAGCCGCCGAGCGGCGTCCTGCTGTACGGGCCGCCGGGAACCGGCAAGACCCTGATGGCGAAAGCCGTCGCCAACGAGACCGACGCCAACTTCATCTCGGTGCGGGGGCCACAGCTGCTCAGCAAGTGGGTCGGCGAGTCGGAGAAGGCGATCAGGCAGACCTTCCGGAAGGCCCGGCAGGTCGCGCCGACGATCATCTTCTTCGACGAGCTGGACTCGCTGGCGCCCGGTCGCGGCGGCGACGTCGGCTCGAACGTCTCCGAGCGCGTGGTCAACCAGCTGCTGACGGAGCTGGACGGCCTGGAGGAGATGGAGGACGTCATGGTCATCGGCGCGACCAACCGGCCGGACATGATCGACCCCGCGCTCATCCGCTCGGGGCGGTTCGACCGGCTGACCTACATCGGCGAGCCCGACGTCGAGGGCCGCGAGCAGATCCTGCGCATCCACACCCAGGACACGCCGCTGTCGGCCGACGTCTCGCTCCGTGAACTAGCCGAGCTCACCGAGGGCTACGTCGGCAGCGACCTCGAGAGCATCTGCCGGGAGGCAGCCATCGAGGCGCTGCGCGAGGACGACGACGCCGAGGTCGTCGAAATGCGCCACTTCCGGCAGGCCTTGGAGGGCGTCCGCCCGACGGTCGACGAGGACATCCGCGATTACTTCCAGCGCATGGAAGACGAGTTCAAGGGCGGCGGCGCGGAGGCCCAGCAACGCCGGGGCGGCGGCGGTCGCATCGGCTTCCAGTAACCGCGCCGTCGTCGGTCGTATCGCCGGCGAAAGCCGGGCGGAGCTATTTTAGGTCCGATCGACAACCAATCGTCGATGGTCGAGGTCGAGTGGGCGGAGACGTCGGAGGGGGCGATCGGCTGGGACGAGGAGATCGAGGCGGTCGTTCACGACTGGTCGGGCAACCCCGACAGCCAGACGTACCGGGAGCTGTTGCGAGAGTCGCTATCGGTCATCGAGCGGCGATCGGCCACGAAACTGCTCTCGGACTCGCGAGACATGGGGGTGCTCTCCGGGGCCGACCAGCGCTGGTCGCTCGAGGAGTGGTATCCCCGAGCGGTCGAGGCCGGCGTCGAGCGCGTCGCCGTCGTGTACCCCGAGGAGACCCTCGCGAGCCACCAGATCGACGCAATGGCCCGGGAGGACTTCGATCCGCCGGTCGATCGGCTGTTCACCGACGACGTCGACGAGGCGCGCGACTGGCTGGCGCTCGACTGACGGCCGCTCCGAGTATCGGAAACTGAAATCGGCCGTCGGGTTCATGCCTCCGTGTGGGGAACGTCAGCACATGTCGCCCGAGATCTACGCAGAGACCGACCAGTACACGGTCACGTGGGACGAGCAGGCGGACGCGGTCGTGATCCGGTGGCACACGGTCCCGGCGGGCGAGGAGTTCCGTGCCGGCATGGAGGCCGTTCTCTCGTGCGTGCGCGAGCGCGGGGCCGACACGGAACTGGCGGACGGCCCCGCGGTCGACGCCCTACCCTCGGCCGACAAGCGCTGGATGCTCGTCGACTGAGCGCCACGGGCCGCCGCGGCCGGCCTCGACTCGCTCGCGCTGGTGTGACGACGGCGACGGTTCGATACCCCGTGACCCGGGGTAGTGACGACGCCCGGGAGCGTCGTGGCCGTCGCTCGTTCGAGCCCCGTATCGAGTGGTAATTCGAGCGGGAGTTACAAGTCGACCGGTGGCGCCGGTCAGAGGTATGGTGGAGGACCTCTACGTTAACGAGGGGATGTGTCGAGTCACGTGGGCCGAGCCCGAGACGACGATCGAGATCGTCTGGGAGGGCGACGTCGACGGCGAGCGGTTCCGCGAGTCGGCTGACGCGGTGCTGTCGATCCTTCGCGAGACGGACGCCTCGAAGATCCTGGTGGACGGCCGGGCGCAGGGATTCATGGACGAGTCCGATCAGATCTGGATCGTCGAGGACTGGGAGCCCCGCGCCGTCGAGGCCGGTTTGGAGTCGATGGCGCTTGTCTACCCGGAGGACCTGGCCGCGCGGACGACGGTGGACATGTCCGCGCGGCGGAGTCGCGACTTACCGCTAGATCGCGTGTTCACCGACGACGCCGACGAGGCCCGCGACTGGCTGCGCGTGCAGTGAGGGGCACGCTTACAGCTGGCCGAGCTTCCGGAGCAGCTGGCCGCGGTACTCCTCGTCGCTACGGACGTTTTTCAGCTCGAGGACGTTGCGCTCCAACTTGTCGAGCGCGACGTTGAACGCCTGCTCGGCGCCGTAGCCCTCGCCCGAGCCGGCCAGTTGCCCCTCGGTGGTGCGCAGGTGGATCTGACACTGGATCAGCGGCGTCCCGCGGAGCTTCTCCTTGTGTTCGTGAAAGCGGACGTGGGCGTGGCGGACCTGCATGTCGCTGTACTTGTCGACCACCTCGGTGATGCTCTCGCGGACGTCTGCCCGGGTGATGGTGTCCAGCAGGCTGATGTTGGTGATCTGGACGTCCATGTGGTCCTCCTCGGTGTAGGTCAGCGCGCGGAGGACGTCGGTCTTGGTCAGGACCCCGACGACCTGGCCGTCGTCGTTCTCGGGCGTGACCACGAGCCCGTTGAAGTCGTTCTCGAGCATGCGCTCGACGGCCGCGCGGACCGACTCCGCGAGTCCGGTGGTCACGACGGGGCTCGACATGACGTCGTAGACCGGCAGGTCGAGGATCCGGTCGACGTCGCCGGCGCGCTCGCCCCGGGTGGCCTTGTCCACGTCGCGGACGACCACGTCGACGATGTCGTGGGTGGTCACCATCCCCGAAAGGAAGCCGTCGTCGTCGAGGACCGGCAGCCGCGAGATGCCGTGTTCGCGCAGGAGGTTGATCGCCTGCCCGATGTGGGTGTCCTCCCCGATCGTGACGACGTTCTCGGTGTAGATCTGCTCGACGGTGAGCGCGTCGAGGTGTTCGAGGACGGCCGAGAGGATCGCGTCCGCGGTGACGATTCCCCACAACCGGTCGGCCTCGAAGACCGGCGCGACCTTCGTCCCGCCCTCCACGAGCACGCGGGCCACCTCGCGGACGTCGTCGGTCCGCTCGACCTTGGGCGCCGAGATCGCCATCGATTCGGCCTTCGTGTCGTCGTTGACGTGCGACTGGACGAGCTGGCGCTCGCCGATGACGCCCAGGTACGCACCGTCGTCGGTGACGATGACGCCGCGGGGCTTCTCGCGGTCGAACAGCGACCGCACCTTCGCAAGCCGCTCGTCGGCGGCGACCTCGACGTACTCGCTGGTCGCGATGTCGGCAATATCCATCGTAGTCTCCCCTCCCTAATAGGTCACCTGGGGTAATCAAACTTGGCGGTAGGAATTACCCGCCGCCGCCCGAATTACCGCCGTGTTCCCCGACATCACGGTCTTCGGTCAGTACACCTACCTCGTCACCGAGCTGGTCTGGGGCTGCGTCGCCCTCGCGCTGCTGTGGTACGCCGACGGCCTCCGTCGGGCCGCCCGCACCGTCGCCGTCCTCTACCCGTTTGCGTTCGCGTGGGACTGGTACACCCTCCACGTCGGCGTCTTCGCCATTCGCCTGCGCACCGGACTCGACCTCCTGGGCATCCCGATCGAGGAACACCTGTTCATGCTGGTCGTCCCCGCGCTGGTCCTGGGCATCCACGAGACGCTTCGCAAGCACCGGGCGTCGCGGGCCGGCCGCCCGACCGGCCCCGACTCCGAGTACTGACCGGTTCGTCGCGGGTCGGCCGTGCGATCGATGCGTTTAGGTATCGGGTCGAAAAACACCCGCTCGTCCACTCCCCCGCGCGACCCATGAGTCATTATATCGATGTGGGGTACTTCATGTGTATTTATACCGATTAGAGGAACGCTTTAGGAGGGGGATTCACGAACGTACACCCGGGAGGGGAACCCAACATGGAACGCGACGCTCACTTAGACCCTATTCGACTCGAACTCTACGTTCGGACACTGTCGCCGCCCGGTGCCCGATCGCGCCAGGAAGCCGTCATCGATCGGCTGGACGCACTCGCCGAGAGCGAGCGCGTCGACGACTGGTACGTGAAAGTCTGGGGCAAACAGATCGACCCGACGACGAACGCCGCCGACACCGACCAGGGACAGTTCATCCTCAACCGGATCGCGGAGTTCCAGCAGTGGGCGCTGGCCAACAACGCCACGCTGGAGTCGTTCTACCAGACCCGCGAGCAGTCGTCGTCGATCACCGGCGAGGACCACACGTCGATCGTCCTCCCCAAGATGGGGCTGGCCGAGTACCACGGCAGCGAACTCGCCCAGGTCACCCCCTGCACCCGCCGAGAGGACGACGACGTCTGTACCGTGATCGACCACCTGAACGAACTCGAACGCCGCCTCACTGCCCCCGCCGGAACCCAGTCGCCTTCGACGCCCGTCGCCGAGGAGTGAGGACGGCCCACCGTTTTTTTCCGACACCTGAGCGATCCTTCGCTGACCGCTATCTCGTCCTCTGTGTGGGTCATTCCAGTGAAGTACGGCAATCTCGGCGACATATACCAAAAATGGCCCCCATAGACCGGCTCTTCGTTATTGGACGGGTTTGCCAAAACCGCTTATACCGTGTTGGATGATGGATTGTAATGAATCCGAGTCCCGGGCCTGCTGTGCGGACGATGGGGGTCCCGGAAGGCACTCGGAGGAGCAAATCATGTACAGGAAAGCGGTTGTTGGGAAGGTTGCATCGGGATCGTTCGCCGTCATGGCAGTGGGGGCACTGCTGGTCTTACAGACCGGGACGGCCTACGCCGTGCCGCTGGCAGGCGTCGGTGGCTTCACGATCCACGCCAAGGAGATCCGCGGGTACGGCGCATACATCTACGGCGGCGTCGACGACACGAGCAATTCGGACGCCGTTCCGATGGCCGTCACCGAACTGCAGCACTCGGAGATCGATGGCCTCAGGCTCGTAAAGACACAGAGTCTCGACGCGTTCCCCGGCATCTCCGGGACGATGCGCATCACGATCAGCGCCTCGGACACCGTCACGACGGGCCAACAGATACTGAAGTACACGTATCTCAAGGCCGACACTGCGACGCTGCGCCGGCAGGTCATCGACGAGACGAACACCGACAACCCGCGCAAGCAGTTCGCAATTTCGGCGCGCGGGGAGAACACAAGCGGCGTCACGGTCGACATCAACCAGCACGGGAACCAGCCCGGGCTGGTGCTGAAAGACGCCACCATCAACGCTCACTACCTGGCGACGAACCACATCACGCTGCCCGGCCAGAAGATCCAGATCGCCTGGGACACCGACGGTGACGGCAACTACGAGCACAAGTTCGGGAAGTCGTGAGGTGACCGGACATGGCACCTGACTCGACCGTCCCCGCGGCGTTGCGGCCGATCGAGCGCCGCGTCGACGACCGCGTCCGACGGTTCAACGACTGGCGGTCCGGGCGCCCCTTCGCTGGCGGTGCCCTGCTGCTGCTCGCGAGCGTCGTGATCGCGTACGTTCCGATGCAGATGGCCGGCGAGCTGCTGATGTTCGGGAACGCGATATCGGCCGTCGGCCTGCTGTTCGCCGGCCTGGTGGCCATCGCCGGCCTCCTGGCGCTGGCCGAGCCCGAGCACTCGACGTACGTCGGGGCCTTCGGCATCCTCGCCGCGATGCTGTCGGTGTTCGGCGCGCTCGGCGGCCTCGTCGTCGGGACGCTGCTCGGCGTCCTCGGCGGGAGCCTCTGCGTCGGCTGGACCGACGAGCCGGCGGTATCGGACGACGAACCGGACGAAGACAACGGGTGGCGCTTCGGCGTCAAATCGTGAGCCGGTGGTCGACTGACCATGAATCGTGACACCGAATCGCGGAGGGCGGGCCGATGAGCGGGGCCGAGCCCCGGCGACTCGGCGCCGTGTTGACGGCCGCGCTCGTGCTCGCGAGTGCGGTGAGTGCCGTCGCCGGGCCGGCGGCCGCGGCAGCGACCGCGCCGCCGTCCGGTCCGGCGACTAGCGACACCTTCACCGTCGCCACCGACCAGATCCTGCTGGGCGACGGGGGCGAGATCTGCGCCGAGAAGGTCGGGCCGTACCGGAACAAGCTGACCATCCACAACGCGGAGCTGAAGGGGATCACGATGTACCTGGCGGCGTCCAGCTCGGGCGTCGACAAGCGCATCTCGATCCCGAGCGCGAACCTGACGGGCGACCTCGTGCTGTACACGAACGGCGAGAACGACCTCGTGAACGTCCTCGCCACGGCGCACACGTGCGTCTCGCTCGACCAGACGAACCAGACGGTGGTGCAGGTCTACAGCATGAACTACGACGCGCTCGACTCGACGGGCATGACCATGGCCGCGGGCAAGCACGTCGCCGACGACGTCCCGTCGCCCGGCGGGCTGTCGCTGCCGTCGATGGGCGACGGCTCGAACGACAGCTCCGACGGGAGCGGCCCCGTCGGCGTGCCGGAAACGAACGGCACCGTCGGCCCGCTCCCGGACGGTAGCGGCGTCGCATCGGGCGGTTCCGGGCTCGTCCCCGCCGGGACTCTCCCGGATCAGACGCCGGTGACGGCTCCGACGGACGGGCCGGACGCGGTGTCGAACGCGACCCACTCGGTCACCGAGCCGGTGACCAACGGCACCGGTGGCCTGTCGAACGCCACCGACGAGGTGACGAACGCGACGGACGACGCGCTGGGGTCCGCTCCCGGTGGGAGCAACGACTCCATCGAGCAGTCGCTCACCCAGCTCGTCAACGAGACCACCGGCACGGTGTCGACGACCACGCAGGAGCTGACCGACGACGGGTCGGCCGCGAACGCCACTGACGCCGTCACGAACGCGACGGGGTCACTCGCCGGATCCGGCGACGCCGGGTCGACGGCCGCCTTGTCGACCGACGACGGGTCCGCCGCCACCACGGGGACTGCGGCCGGCGACGTGTCGACCGACTCGACGGCCAGCGTGGATGACTCCGCGGACCGGACCCCAGCGTCCGTGGACGACACGACCCAGACGGCCACAGACACCCTCAGCGACACCACAGACACCGTCGACGACACCACGACGTCTGGTACGGACGCCGTGACCAACTCGACGGTGACATCCCCCCTCGGTTAGCCGGTGCCGGCGCCCGACCCGGGACTTCCCCTCGTCCCTGACGCGACTGTCACTCGGGTCGGCGCGCTCGCACCCGCGATCCACTATTCTTCCGCGCGACGTCCCCTCGACGGAGTCACCGTCCAGCTAACGCCGCTGTCCTCCCGGGCGTGTCCCTCCGGTCAGCCACCGCGTCGCCACGGCCAGCCTGTGCTGGTCCGACCACTCGAACCTGACGCCGCGCTGACCTGCCACCACCAGCGGTGGCGTGGCGCATCCCCAAACCGCTCGCCGGCTCGGTGGTCCCCCTTCTTGGACGGGTTTGTCAAAATCCATTATACCCTCGCGCCGGAAGCTGTGAGTGCGAGCGCCCGACCGCCCCCCTCACATCAGACCCCTACACTCTGATCCCCTGGTCGGGCCGCCCGCCTTTCATTCATTTCGACATTGTCCGGCCAGCCACGGCTGGGGAACGTCTCGTCGATCGACAGCACTGGCGCCGGGTCGTGTCGGTAAAACGCGGCTCGAAAGCGGCGCGTGGCGTCAGTCGTCAGCGGGCGCGGGATCGAACTGCGCGTCGACCGCACGGGCCGCGACCGGCGCCAGCGAGTTGATCATCGCCGGACCGGACTGCTCGCGCTCGATCAGCCCCTGTTCTTCGAGCCGGGAGAGGTGGTGGGCGATCGTGCTCGGGTCCTTGTGCAGCGCGTCGGCGATCCGCCCGCCGTGCGCCTCGCCCAGCCTCGCCAGCACTTCGAGGATCTCGGCGGTCGCCGGCTCGTTCAGCACCGAGACGAGCTCCTGGTGGTCCGTCTCCGGCGGGAAGTACTGGCGCTTGCCCCGGATCTTCGCCGAGTCGATCAGGTCCTCTTGCTCCAGGATGCGGAGGTGGTGTCTGACCGTCGACAGCGGCACGTCGATCCGGTCTGCGACGGCCGACAGGTGGATCCCCGGCGCTTCCTCGATCACCTCGTGGGCGCGCGCCCGGTCGTCGTGCTCAAGCGGATCGGAACTGTCGTAGCGGCTGTACCGGAAGACGGTCACCAGGCGCCACAGCCTGTCGACGAGGCCGTCGCGCCCGTCGCTCCCGAGCGCACTACCGGTCCGGACGCCGCCGATGGCGCTTCCCTGTCCGAGGTTCGCCGCCGCCGACAGCGTCGCCGGGTCGGTCCCCACGGCGATGCCCAGCGCCGCTGTCACGCCGACCGCACCGAGCGTCCCACCGAGCGTCCCCGCACCGCCGTCGTCCCCGCCGGGTCCGGCGTGGCCCGCGCCCGACGTCGTCATCGCCTGCGCGCGCTCGCCGCCCCGATCGACAGCCCCGGTCGCCGACAGGGACCCGTTGCGCTCGGATCTCGGCGTCGCGCTCTGTGCGTCCACCGCCGCCCGCGTGCCGCCGTCGTTCGGCGTCGCGACGGCGGTGGCGGGCGCCGCGTCGTCCGTCGCGGTTCCGTCGACTGACGCGACTCCAGTGGCCCCGCTCGTCGCGTTCTGGACGCTCCCGTCGACGCCCGCGAGGGTCGTGTCGATCGGGCCCTCGACGCCGGTGACCGTCGACGTGACCCCGCCGTTGACGCCGGTCACCGTCGACGCAGCGGTCCGCTCGACCGTCGGCACGCCGCTGGCGTTCACCACGGTCGTGGTCGCCTGCCCGACGCCAGCGTCGTTCGCCACGGACTGGACGACGCCGCCCGTGTCGTTCGTCACGTTCGCCACGCCCGCGACCGTCTGATCGGTCGCGTTCGTCACTGTCCCGGTCGTCGTCCCGGCAACGGTGTCGACCGTCCCGGTCGCGTTCGCCGTGGTCGTCGCGACGGCGTCCGTAACGGTCGTCGTCGTGGTAGCGGTCGTCTGCACCGCCCTCGAGTCGTTCCCCGTCGCGTCTGTGGCCCCCGACACCGTCTGGTCCGTGACCGTCGTCGTCGCGTCGACCGTCGACGTCACCGCGTCGGTCGTCGTCGTCGTGCTGTCGGCCACCGTCTGAACGGTGTCCGTGGTATTCGTCGCGACCGTCTCGACCGTCCCGGCCGTGGTGTTCGAGAGCGTCGCGAGGCCGCCGCTCCCGTCGGTCGCGTTCGTGGTATCGCCGCCAAGTAACTCCGCGCGCGCCGTCCCGGTCATGCCGGTCGCTGGCAGCCACATCGCGACTGCTAGCCCGAGGACGACCAGTCCGATCTTCCCCACTGCGCGCACTGCTGATTGTTCGCCCATCTATCCACCCCCTTTGCCTACGTATGCACCCGCAGCGTCATCAATATTGTCATCATCTCCCAACCTTCGTTTCGACCGATATCCGACTGGAAACTGGGTGCTTGCCACTCGCTGGCTGGATAGAACGGCCTTCGCGGTTTGAACTGGACCTGCTCGCTCCGCTCGCTCGTCGCCTGCTTCAAATGGGCTCGTCGGATTGGCCCGTCAGAAGTGGGTTCGGGCGGATTTGAACCGCCGGCCTCCTCCATGTCAAGGAGGTGTCATAACCGACCTAGACCACGAACCCTCGCTGCTTGCCTGCACTCATCGGTTACCGGCAGTGGTAATTGAAGGTTTCGGAATCGCCATCGGCCCGCCGTCTGTCCATCGTGGACGGGTGACACCCCGCCGCCACCGTCCCGCCGAACGCCTCGCGCCACTCCCGGATCGAGATCCTACTTCCGAGCTGTCTGCGTTCCGCGGTCCATACTTACGCTGCCTGCCGTCGAACGGCCGACCCAGGCCCCGGGTGCCTGACTCCGATGACGACGATCGATCCAGACCAGAACGTGGTAACGCTGGTGAACGTGTTCACGGTCGATCCCGACCGCCAGGCCGCGCTCGTCGACGCGCTGATCACCGCGACCGAGTCGGTCATGCGCGACGTTCCCGGATTCGTCTCGGCGAACATCCACCGGAGCCTCGACGGCGAGCGCGTGGTCAACTACGCGCAGTGGGAGAGCGTCGAGGCCTTCGAGGCGATGCGCCAGGATCCGAGCGCGGCCGAACACATCGAGGCCATCGGCGCCGACGTCGACTTCGACGCTCACCTCTACGAGGTGGTCTCCACGCACGAAGCGACCGACTGATCCGCCGTACTGCCCTGCTTTCGTCTCTCGGGCCCATCCGCGAGCGTCGCGACCGCCCGCGCGCCATCCGAACGCTTAAGGCGATGTACGTATGTGTACATCACAAGACGATCTAGTCCATTGGTGTCCACGATGCAGGAACATATCGAACGTGTGGCGGAGGGTGAAGACCTGTCGCTGGCCGAGGCCCGCGAGGCGGCGACGATGGTGTTCGAGGGGGCCACGGAGTCCCAGATCGGCGCATTGCTGGCGGCGCTGCGCGCGAAGGGGGAGACGGAGGCCGAGATCGCGGGTTTCGCCCAGGGGATGCGCGGGGCGGCGCGGACCATCTCGCCCGACCGCTCGCCGCTGGTCGACACCTGCGGGACCGGCGGCGACGACTACGACACGATCAACGTCTCGACGACCAGCGCGATCGTCGCCAGCGGCGCTGGCGTCCCCATCGCCAAGCACGGCAACTACTCGGTGTCCTCCTCGTCGGGCAGCGCCGACGTCCTCGAGGTCGCGGGCGTGAACGTCGAGGCCGAACCGCCCGCCGTCGAGGCCGCCATCGAGGCCGACGGGATCGGGTTCATGCTCGCGCCCGTGTTCCACCCGGCGATGAAGGCTGTCATCGGCCCGCGCAAGGAACTGGGCATGCGGACGATATTCAACATCCTCGGCCCCCTCACCAATCCCGCCGGCGCCGACGCGCAGCTGCTTGGCGTCTACGACTCCGAGCTCGTCCCGCTGATCGGGCGCTCGCTCGCGCACATGCCCGTCGAGCGCGCGCTGGTCGTCCACGGATCGGGGCTGGACGAGATCGCGATCCACGGCGAGACGACCGTCGCCGAGGTCCGCGGCGAGGACGTCGAGGAATTCACGCTCTCGCCCGGGGACCTGAACGTCGAACGCGCGTCCATCGACGACGTGGCCGGCGGCACGCCCGAGGGGAACGCCGCCGACCTCCGCGGGATCGTCGAGGGCGAGATCACCGGGCCCAAGCGCGACATCATCCTCGCGAACGCGGGCGCGGCGATCTACGTCGCCGGCGAAGCGGGCTCGATCCGCGAGGGCGTCGAGGTCGCCGCCCAGGCCATCGACGACGGCGACGCGGCCGCGACGCTCGAGGCGCTGTGCGCGGGGCAGGCATGACGCGGACGAAGATCTGCGGGCTCACCCGCGCGCGCGATCTAGCGGCCGCGGTCGCGGCCGGCGCGGACGCGGTCGGGGTCACGGCAGAGGTGACCGTGGACACGCCCCGGGAAATCCCCGTCGAGCGCGCGGCGGAACTGGTCGCCGCCGTGCCGCCGTTCGTCACGAGCGTCCTCGTCACCATGCCCGAGTCGGTCGAGCGCGCGGTAGAGCTCGTCGATCGCGTCGAGCCCGACGCCGTCCAGCTCCACGGGACGCTCGAGCCCGAGGAGATCGCCGCCGTGCGCGAGCGGACGCCGGTCAGCGTCCTCGCGGCCGTCGACGCCGAGGGCGACGACGCAGGCGCCTACGCCGCGGCGGCCGACGCGCTGCTCGTCGACTCCGTGGACGAACAGGGCGGGGGCGGCACCGGCCAGACGCACGACTGGACGCGAACGCGCGAGCTGGTCGCCGACCTCGACGTGGCGGTCGTGCTCGCGGGCGGGCTGACCCCGGAGAACGTCGCCGAAGCGGTCGCGACCGTGCGGCCGTTCGCGGTCGACGTCGCCAGCGGCGTCGAGGACGGCGGGGGCGTCAAGGACCACGACGCCGTGCGGGCGTTCGTCGAGCGGGCCGCGCGCGCCCGGGTGGAAGCGTGAGCGCCCTGGATCGCTCGCGCGAGGAGTTCGTCGCATCCGCGGACGTCGACCGCCCGGCGGTCGTCCGCGTCGCCGCCGAACTCGACGTCGACGTCGAGCCCCTGGCCGCCTACGCCGCGCTGACCGGGCGGACGACCGACGCCGACCCGGCCCCCTACGCCTTCCTGCTTGAGAGCGCGGAGAAGGTCGCCTCCAGCGACCCCGACGGGGCGTTCGCGCCGACGGCCGAGGAGCGCCACGCCCGGTTTTCCTTCGTGGGCTACGATCCCGAGGCGGTCGTGACGGTCGACCCGGACGGCGCCGACGTCGATGCGTTCGACGACCGCTACGCCGAGTACGTCTGCCCGGGCGACGGCGACGCCCTCGATCAGCTCCGGGGCGCGCTCCCCGACGCGACGCTGCGCGGGTTCGACGACGCCGAGCGCCAGCACCTCGACGGCGGCCTGGTCGGCTTCCTGGCCTACGACGCGGTGTACGACCTCTGGCTCGACGAGGTCGGGCTCGAGCGCCCGGATTCGCGGTTCCCCGACGCGCAGTTCGTCCTGAACACGAAGACGCTCGTGTTCGACGACGTCGAGG
>JBDGSW010000032.1:0-12727 GCA_042217345.1 Haloarculaceae archaeon | reverse complement strand
TTACCAACACCAGCGTCTCTATCGGTAAAACAGTTCCCTAGACACTATGAGACGTGGATAGATCGTGAGTCGTGAGTGCCGAGGCGACGATTCCACGCCGACGACCGCCGTCGCTCGACGGCAGCCGCACCCGGGTGGGTAACGCGGCATTACCGGCGATACCGGGGTGATAACAATGGACGGCGAGGCGGTAGTCCGAATGCGGATCGCAGCCGTCTGGAGCCGCGGTCCGAGCCCGAAACGATGGCACGAACACTGAGAGACTGGATCGCGTGGTTGAGTCCGGGACTGATCATCCTCGTCGGCGTGGTGCTGTTTTTCATTCCCGCACCGCCGACGTCGATGCTCGGAATCGGTCTGATCCTCGTGGGTGCGGTGCTGTGGATCGTCGACTACTTCGGCGGCGAGTCCAGCGAACCCACGGGCCGGCGGGAGGTCGAACCCCGCGGCGAGACGCGGTGAGCGCTCGCCGCGATCGGTCCGCCCGCTGACGACCGCGACGGGTCGGCTCGCACCCCCCGTCGTCGCGCGCTCGGCGTCGCCGATTCGGCGCCGTCGAAACCGACTGGCCCACCCCAGAGAGCGTGTCGGCCGACGACGCGACCGAACGGGGGCCTGCGAGCCGATCGGTCGGTCGCGACACGTTGCTGATCCGTCGGATCCAAACGTACATTTCTCGCGGGGTGGGAATATCTGGCACGGATCGTCGCAATCGAGCGCCGGGTGGCGAACCAGCTCGCGGCGGGGCGACGGACGACGCGGCGGCCGCACGCACTCGCGGGACCGAACACAGCGGACGTGCCACGCATGCAACTGGCCATCTCGACCGGGGACGCTTTCGTCGTCTTGCTCGCGACCCTCGGATTCGTCCCCGCAGTGCGCGCGTACGCGGCCGAGCGGGCGGCGCCCTGGGTCGTCGCGGCGTACGCAGCACTGCTCGTCGGCCGGCTCGCGGCCGCGTACGTCCCGGAATCTGCGACGATGGAGCGCACGCTGTTCGTCCACGGCGTCGGGGTCGTGGCAGTCGCGGCGTTCGTCGGCCTGCACTTCTACGCCGAACTGCGGACGGGCGAGGCCGGGGACGACCCGGTCGATCGCCGGCTCGACGCCGCCGGGGACCGGGGTGAGTGAGAATGGCCGACGCTGCCGTGATCCTCGACCTCGGGGGCGCGGTGCTGTTCTTCGTCGCCGCGGCGGTCGCGGTCCGGCTGTACCAGGCCCGGCCGCTGTTCCGGGACTACTGGTTGAGCTGGGTGCTGGCGATGAGTCACCTCGGGCTGTGGGCGGTCGCAGTCGCGCTGGGCGCGCTCGGCGTCGGCCCACCGTTCGTCGGCGACACCCTCGCACTCTTGTTGCTGACGGTCGGTCTCGCGGCGCTGCTGCACATCGCGCTGTACGACAACACGGGCAGCGAGGCCCTGCTCCGGCGCGTCCGGACGAGCGAGGCGCGCAACAGCCGCCTGGTCGAACACTACCCCGACGGGGCCGTTGCGCTGTACGACGCGGACCGCCGCGTGCTACTGGCGGGCGGCCACGACCTCCTCGGACTGGATCGCGATCCCGCAGACCTCGAAGGCGAGCGCCTCGGCGAGGCGCTGCCGGCCGCGGCCGCCGCCGCCGTCGAGATGCAGTGCCGGGACGCCCTCGGGGGCGCGGCCGAGTCGGGGGAGATCACGGTCGCCGGGAGCACCTACGAGACGCGGGCGGTCCCGGTCGTGACCGACGGCGGGGCGCTAGAGGGGCTCCTGGTCGTCAGCGACGTCACCGAGCAGCGGCGGCGCGAGCGGCTGCTCCGCGAGCAGCGCGACGAACTCGCGACCCTCGATCGCATCAACGCGATCGTCCGCGACGTCGATCGGGTGCTCGTCAGCGCCGACACGCGCGAGGGGATCGCCCGGGCGGTCGCCGAGCGGCTGGCGGCCGACGAGCCCTACCGCGGGGCCCTCCTCGCGTGGCTCGATGGCGACGACCGGCTCGTCCCGGCGGCCCGCGCCGGCCCGGGCGACGGCGCCCTCGGGGCAGTCCCCGACGCGCTCGGCGCGGCCGACGCGGACGTCGGGGCGCGGGCCGTCGAGTCGGGGGCGATCGCGGTCCTCGAAGGCGTGAGCGCTGACAGCGCGGGCGAAGGGTGGCACGAGTCTGCCCGGGCGCTGGGCGCGCGAGCGGTCGCCGTGGTTCCGATACGATACGACGAGCGGACGTTCGGCGTGGTCGCCGCCTACGCCGACCGGGAGGACGCCTTCGACGAGCGCGAGCGGGCGGTCCTCGACCAGTTCGGCGAGACGATCGGGTACGCGCTCGCCGCCGTCGAGCGCCGCGAGCGCGTGGACGTTCTCGCGGCGCTGCATCGCGCCACACGGGAGCTACTGCACACCGAGTCGCCCGCAGCCGTCGGCGAAGTCGTCGTCGCTGCGGGCACGGAGGTCCTCGACGTCGAGATCGCGGTGTTCGCCTACGACGAGGACGCCCACGAGCTGCGCCCGGTGGCGACCTCCGAGCGGGCGCTGGAGTTCTACGAGGACGATCCCGTCTACCGCGGCGACGACCGACAGGCGCTGACCTGGCGGACGTTCGCCGAGGGCGAGACTGCCGTGTTCGACGACGTCCGGAGCGCGGGCTCGCTGGGCAACCCCGAGACGGACGCTCGCAGCGCCATGTTCGTCCCGCTGGGCGAGCACGGCGTCCTCGTCGCCGGAACGACGGTCGTCGGCGCGTTCGACGAGCCGAGCCGGCAGCTGGTCGACCTCCTGGCTGCTGCCACGGAGGCCGCGTTCGATCGCCAGGCCAGCGACGCCGAGCGCCTGGCGCGCGAGCGCCAGCTCACCGAACGCAACGAGGCCCTCGCGCAGCTCCAGGCGGTCAACGACGTCATCCGCGACGTGACCCGGGCGGTGGTCGCCGCGTCGTCGCGGCCCGAGATCGAGGCGGCGGTCTGCGAGCGCCTGACCGACGAGGGCCGCTACGCGTTCGCCTGGATCGGCGAGCGCCGCGACGGCGAGGTACGCCCCCGGACGTGGGCCGGCGAGGGCGCGTCGTACCTCGACGCCGCGTCGTTCGCGCCAGAAGGGGCGTTCCCCGAGCCGGCCGCCCGCGCGGCGAGCGAGCGGGAGCCCATCGTCGTGAGCGCGCTGACGAACCACCTCCGTCGGGCCGACTGGGTCGGCGAGGCCCTCGAGTTCGGCTTTGGGTCGGTCGTGAGCCTCCCGGTGTCGTACCGCGACCTCGAGTACGGCGTGCTCACGGTGTACGCGCCCGAGGCCGACGCATTCGACGAGGAGACGACGGCGGTGCTCTCGGAGCTGGCCGGCACGGTCGCCGCGGCCGTCGACGCGCGGGAGATCAAGCGGGGCCTGCTCGCCTCCGGCGGGACGGAGCTGAAGCGCCGGCTGCCCGAGGCGCGGTCGGCCCTGAACGAGATCGCCCGGCGCACCGACAGCACTGTCACCGTGATCGAGACCCGCCCCGCGGGCGAAGGGGCGACCCAGGTGTTCTTCCGGGCGCCGGGGATGACCCCGGAGACCGCCAGCGAGCTCGCGACGGACCTGGTCGCCGTCGAGGAGCTCGCGCCCGTGAGCGACCAGGCGGACGAGCGCCGGTACCGCGCAACAGTGACCGACGGGGCGATCGTCGACGCGGTCGTCGAGTTCGGCGCCGTCCCGCGGGAGATCGAGGCCACCGCCGCAGAGACGACGCTCGTGGTCTCGCTGTTGCCCCACGTCGACGCCCGGGCGTTCGTCGATCGGCTGGCGGCGCGCTTCAGCGACGTCGAGCTCGTCGCGCGCCGGGAGCGCGGCCGGCCGTCGCAGTCGATCGGGGCCTTTCGCGAGGAGTTCGAGTCGGTCGTCACCGAGCGCCAGCTCGAGGTGCTCAGCCTGGCCTACGAGCGGGGGTACTTCGAGTCACCCCGCGAGAGCACCGGCCAGGACCTCGCCGACGCCCTCGGCGTCTCTCAACCGACCATCAACCACCACCTCCGGGTGAGCCAGCGCCGGCTCCTGGCGCTGCTGTTCGACGCCGAGGGCGACGGGAACGACGAGGCGGCGCCGTGAGCGGGGGACTGACGCCGAGTCGCACGCGTCTATACGCCTAGACGCGCCACCGCGCCGACTGTACGTGCATACACGTGAGCGCCATCCCGGGCGGCCCCCTCCAGGCGAACGTGTGTACGACAGTATCGGTCGCCGTCGATCGCTCCACGACTGACCGGGTGACGGCCGCGATCGTCGACGCGATGGCCGCGATCGAAAACAGCGATCCGCTCGACCTCGACGTCAGACTCGGCGAACACGTCGACGCGGACGCGCTCGACGCCGCGTTCGCCCACGCGAACGACCACGACACCGCACTCGACGTCTCGCTCCGGGTCGCCGACTACGACGTGACCGTCGAGACCCCCGGCGAGGTACAGCTCACCAAGCGTTGCGACGACCCGAGTACCTGTGAACCGGAACCGCCCGCTCACCACACGTAACCGTGAACGATCAGCACTGCAGCCGCGAACCGACGTCCCGGAGGCAGGCGCCAGCAACGGCGTCAGTGACGAGGGAGGGCCGAGATGCCCGACGCCCCGCGGCGCGGTAAGGCGGCCTTACCGACCGTTGCCACCGCCACCTGTGCCTGGTGTGGCCGGTCGTTCGACGCGAGCGGCTGGCACCCGGTCGCACGGGGGATCGACGGCGAGATCCGCGCGTTCTGCTCAGAGGGGTGCAAGCGGGAGGGGGTCGGCGCCGACGGGTAATGCGGCGACGGGGGCCGCTCAGTTTTCGGCGTCGGCGACAGTGTACGCCTCGAGCCACGGCGGCGCCTCGCGGTCCTTCGCCCAGCTGAACAGGTGGCGCTTCTCGTTGGCGTAGTAGTAGCGGTACGCGTCGACGTAGTCGTCGGCCGTCCACTCGCCGGTGACCTGTGGCGGGTCGCTGCCCTCGTCCGCGGGCCAGTCCAGTTCGCGGACGCGCTCGCGGTCGAGCGACTGCACCGTCGCCCAGCACTCGTGGCGCTCGTCGGGGCCGTGGTCCCAGCGGTAGCGCCACTCCTCGTGGGCGGCTTCGGTGTAGGCGGCGAGGTGGTCCCAGTTGTCCAGCGCCGCGGCGGCCCACCGGGTCAGCGGATGGTCGGGGTGCGTGTAGTAGCGGTCGTCCGCCGGATAGCCGTTCTTCCGAACCGCGGTCGTCAGCACCATCGAGCACTCCAGGAGGCTGCTGGTGACGTGGCGGTCGACCAGCCAGCGAGCAGTCCGGGGAAGGTCGCGGTCGAGCCAGAAGGCGTTGACCATCAGGTCGAAAGAGGGGCCCCAGACGGGTAGACGCGCCGGTTCCCGCGGGCGGTTCCCACGCCGTGGGAAGCGGCTGTAGGGTCAAGGCCGCGGGGTGTCAACCATCGACTGAATGTACGACGAGATCCTGTTTCCCATCGACGGGTCGGCGTCGCTGGACGCGGTATACCCGCACGCGGCCGACGCCGCGGCGCGGCACGGGGCGACCGTCCACGTGCTGTACGTCGTCGACGACCGCGCGTTCCTCACGCTGGCCGACGAGATGCAAGACGACGTCATCGGGGAGTTCCGCGCGGAAGGCGAGGCCGCCCTCGACTGGGCCCAGCGCCGGTTCGCCGACGACGGCGTCGACGTCGTCACCGAACTCCGGCGGGGTAGCCCCGCCGAGGAGATACTGACGTACGCCGAGGCGGCCGGCGTCGACCTCGTGACCATGGGCACCCACGGCCCGGACTCCCAGGAGACGGTCGTCGGCAGCGTCAGCGAGACGGTCGTGAAGTCCTCGCCGGTGCCCGTCCTGACCGTGCGGCTGCCCTGAGTCCGGGTGCGACCGACTCAGGTCGACAGCGGCAGCTCGACGACGAAGACGGCGCCGCGGGGCTCGTTGTCCTCGACGCGGACGCGCCCGCCGTAGTACTCGACCATCGTCCGGACGAAAAACAGGCCGAAGCCGCCGCCGCTGGTGCTGGTCCCGCGGTCGAAGACGGTCCGCTTTCGCTCGTCGGGGATCCCCGGGCCGTCGTCGGCCACCCGGAGGACGGCGACGCCGTTCCCGACGGTCACGTCGACGTCGACGTGGGGGTCCCCGTCGTCGTGGTGGTCGACGGCGTTGCGCAGGAGGTTGCCGACCACCGCCGGGAGCATGTCGTCGGCGCTGACGACCACGTCGTCTGGACAGGACACCGAGACGGACAGCCCCTCGAAGGTCGAGCGAGCCGTCGCGACCTCCTCGCGGAGGACCGCGGCGAGGTCGACCGGCTCCGGCGAGCGGTGTTCGTCGCCGGCGACCGCGTCGACGGTGGCGCGAGCGCGCTTGGCGAGGTCGATCACGCTCTCGGCCTGGTTGCGGATGGCCTCCAGTGACTCGCGGTGGGGGCCCTCGACGCGGTCGTCGAGGTGTTCGGCGCGGGCGCGGACGACCATCATGCTGTTGAGGACGTCGTGGCGGAGGATGCCGTGCATGAACTCAAGTTGTTCGCCGACCTGGCGGGCCTCGCGGGCGTCCTGGCGGGCCTTCACGAACAGCACGCCGATGACCAACCCGGCGATCGCGCCGGCGTGGGCGCTGGCGAGCAACTGGAACACGGGATTGCCGACGACGACCCCCGCCGAGACGCGCACGGCGACGGTGACGGAGATCACCAGGTACACGAACGCCAGGCCGACGACCGTCGCGGCGGCGACCTGCCAGCGCTGGCGCGGGGAGAAGCCCGATCCCAGCAGGTACAGCGCGCCGTAGACGACGATGGCCGACAGCCACGCCCCCAGGACGACGGCGGCGACGCCCGACCACCGAAAGCCCGCCGCGTCGAGCTCGCGGACGAAGTTCACCAGCGTCACGACGAACAGCCCGGCGCCGATCAGCCCCACGACGGCAGGCCCGCCCCGGGGCGTCGCGGCTGCGACCCGGTCCAGCCGCTCGCGGACGCCACCGCCGGCGTCCCCGACTCCTCCCGTACGGCCGGGCGAGCGGTCCGCAGTCGGCACACTCACCCTCAGGACGTCGACCCCCAAAAATTTCACTAAGTCGAACAGTTATCGGGTCACTCCTCGTCGGGGTCGAACGCCAGCGCGGCCGAGTTGATGCAGTAGCGCTTGCCCGTCGGTTCGGGGCCGTCCTCGAAGACGTGCCCGAGGTGGCCGCCGCAGGTGGCACAGACGACCTCCGTCCGGCGCATGCCGTGGCTGGTGTCGAGGCGCGTCTCGACGTTTTCCTTCGCGGCGTCGTAGAAGCTGGGCCACCCCGACCCGGACTCGAACTTGGTGTCCGAATCGAACAGTTCGGCGCCACAGCCCGCACAGACGTAGGTCCCGTCCGCCTTCTGGTCGACGAACTCGCCGCTGAACTTCGGCTCGGTGCCCGCCTCTCGCAGGATCCGGTACTCCTCGTCGGTGAGCACTTCGCGCCACTCCTCGTCGGACTCGGGCAAGTCGGCCTCGGCGTTCTGTGACATACGCGCCGATAGGCGCTCGGCCCGGATACCGGTTGCGCCCGTCGCGGGCGCGCCCCACCCCCGGGAACGGCGCGCCGGACGATGCAGGCGGATTCTGCAGCTGCTCGCGAGCGACGTGCGCAGAAACGAGTGTGGGTGTTCGCGGCCGGTTCAGATCTCGCCTTCGTCCTCGAGGCCGTCCATGATGTCGTCGACGAGGGTGTCGACGTCGTCGTAGGGGAAGTCCCCGCCGCCGCCGCGGGACTGCAGCTCCATGGCGGTGAAGCTGACGTCGCCGGACTCGAACTTCGTCGAGGGGCCGTTCGGCAGCGCCGGGACGAGGTCCATCGGGCTGTTGACCGGGTAGTCTGCACCTTCGAAGCCGTCCACGAGTTGCTGTCGCAGGTCGTCTCTGTCGACCATGGGAACGCGAACGCGTCCCGGTGCCCTCAAAGTGGTGCCTCGAATGCGAGGTTCTTGTTCCGGAACGGTGCGAACCGGCGCCGCGGTTTAAGTACCCGCCGCTCGAACCGGCAGGGCGACTCGAATGTACGACAGGATACTCGTGCCGACCGACGGGAGCAGCGGAACCGCCGAGACGCTCCGCCACGCGCTGCACGCCGCCGAGCGCGACGACGCCGTACTGCACGTGCTCTACGTGGTCGACCGCCGGCTGTACCTCGCGGCCGACGAGGACGCCCAGGACGACGTGATCGCCTCGCTGGAGGCCGAGGGCGACGACGCACTCGAAGCGGTAGTACGAGAGGCCGCCGACGCCGACGTCGAGGTGGTCACCGAGCGCCGCGAGGGGATCCCCCACCGCGAGATCGTCGCCTACGCCGAAGAGATCGACGCCGACCTGCTGGCGATGGGCACCCACGGCCGCACCGGCCGGGACCGGCTGGCGTCGCTGGGCAGCGTCACCGAACGCGTCGTCGAGAGCGTCGAGCGGCCGGTGCTGGTCGTCCACATCGCCGACGAGAAGTAGCGCTCGCGCCCGCGATCACTCCGCGACTGTGTTGCGCAGCGTGCCGATACCCTCGTAGCGGATCTCGATCTCGTCGCCGGGTTCGATCAGGCCGGGGTTGGCCGGGCTGCCGAACGAGATGACGTCGCCGGGGCGGAAGGTGAACCGCTCGGAGAGGAAGGCGATCGTCTCGCGGGGCTTGTTGAACATGTTCTCCGTGTTGTCGTGCTGGCGGCGCTCGCCGTTGATGTGGGTCTCCATCTCCTTGCCGACGGGCTCGTAGTCGGTCTCGATCCAGGGACCCAGCGGGCCCGAACCGTCGAAGGCCTTCCGGGCCGTCCGGCGCTCCTGGTCGAGGGCGTCGACGTCGTTGAGGATCGTGTACCCGCGGACGTAGTCGTCGACCTCGTCCTCGTCGAGCTCGTGACAGGCTTCGTCGATGACGACCGCCAGTTCGCCCGCGTAGGTCAGTTCGTCAGTCCACTTCGGGTAGGGGATGGGCTGCTCCGGTGGGTGGAGGCTGTGCGGTGGCTTGATGAAGAAGTCCGGCACCTCGGGGACGTCGTAGTCCATCTGCTCGACCTTCTCGCCGAAGTTGCGGCCGACGCAGAACAGCGCGTCCGGGTCGCAGGGAGCCAGCAGGGTGGCCTCCTCGCCGATCTCGTAGGACCGGTCGCCGTCGGTGACGACGCCGTCGACGTATTCGCCTTCCACGATCCCGTCGGGGGTGTCAGCGCGTGCGAGTTTCATCGCGCGGACGTTTCGAGGGCGGGGATATACGTTGTGTGGATTCGATCCGAGCCGGCGCCCTCCCGGACGGGGCCCCGTCCAACGTTTATACGCTGTCGGGCAGACAGTCTACCCATGGTGGACAGGCGCGAGTACGCGTTCGAGGGGACGACGCCGGACATCCACGGGTACGCACACGTGAGCCGGGAAGCCACGCTGGTGGGCGACGTGACCGTCGAGGCAAACGCCAGCGTCTGGCCGGGGGTGGTCCTGCGCGGTGACGTGGGACCGGTCGCGATCGGCCACGAGTCCCACGTCGGGGACAACGCCGTCCTGCACGCCTCCGAGGTGGGCGAGCACGTGATGGTCGGCCACGCGGCCGTCCTCAACGACACGACCGTCGGCAACGGCGCGCTCGTGGGGTTCAACTCGACGGTCACCGACTCGCGGATCGGCGAGCGCTCGATCGTCGCCTCCGGCACCGTCGTCCCGGAGGGCTACGAGGTGCCCGCCGAGTCGTTCGTCCGGGGCATGCCCGCGACCGTGACGCCGCTGTCGGAGACCACGATCGACCCCGACGCGGTCTTCGAGGCGTACAACACGGGCGACTACACGAACCTCGCCCAGCGCCACGAGGACCTCTTCGGGAGCGAACCCGCCGAAGAGCCCCGTTGAGGGTCAGCCCCGGGGATTCGGCTGCGATCGCCCACAGTTTTTTGTACCATAACGTGATGTGTTAGTATGTAGCAAATGAACGCCGATCGGGTGATGTACGTGGGGACAGCGCCCCCGGCAGAACTCCCGGGGGACCCCGACGGCGACTGGGAGGTGGTCCGCGTCGAGACCGTCGACGCCGCCGCGGCGCGACTGGGGGCGGTCGACTGCGTGGTCAGCGAACAGGCGCTGTCGGACGGGTCGGGCCTCGAGCTCCGCCAAATCGCCGCCGAGCGAGCGCCTGCAGTCCCGTTCGTTCTGGTCCCGGAGGCGCCCGACGACTAGCTCGCGCGGGCGGCGGTCGCTGCCGACGTCGACCGGTACGTCCCGTGGGCGACGCTCTCGGGCCCGGACGACCTCCGCGAGTGCGTCGCAGCGGCCGTCGCCGAGCCAGCGCCGCCGGGGCCGGCCGGGGGAATCGCTGCCGAGGAGCGCCGGGCCGAGCTCGCCCGCTACGAGGCGATCGTCGAGGCCGTCGACGACCTGGTGTTCGTCATCGACGACAACGGGGAGTTCACGTTCGTCAACGAGGCCCAGGACCCGGTGACCGGGTACGACGAGGCCGAGCTCGTGGAAACGGACCCGTCGGTGAACGTTCCCCCAGCCGACGTCGAGAAGACCGAGTCGATCATCGCCGACCTCCTGCGCTCCGAGGAGCGGACGAGCGCCACCTACGAGATGGAGGTCGTCGCCGCCGACGGCGAGCGCGTGCCCTGTGAGACCCACATCGCGCTGCTGACTGACGACGACGGCACCTACCGGGGGGCAGCGGGCATCGTCCGCGACGTCTCCGACCGCAAGGAGCGCCAGCAGCGCTACTCGACGGTCGCCGAGCAGGCGACAGACGGCATCTACATCGCCCGGGACGGCGCCTTCGAGTTCGTCAACGGCCGGATGGCGTCGCTGTTGGGCGCCAGCCCCGCCGAGATCGAGGGGTCGCCCGTCCTGTCGTTCGTGGCAGCCGACGACCGCGCGACCCTCGCAGCCGCGGCCGACCGTCCGTCGGCCGACCGCGCCGACGACCGCTTCGAGGTCGAGTTCGTGACCGCCGACGGCGACCGTGTTCCCGTCGAGGTACGCACGACCGCGGTCCGCTACCGGGGCGAGGCGGCCACGCTGGGCATCGTCCGGGACGTCAGCGAACGCCGGAAGCGCGAGCGCGAACTGGAACTCTACGAGACGATGCTCAACGCCGTCCCCGACCCGGTGTACGCGCTGGACGAAGAGGCGAGATTCCTGGCGGTCAACGAGACGGCCGAGCGACTGACCGGCCGCGAGGCGGCGTCGGTGCTCGGCGAGCACGTCTCGACAGTGATGACCGACGACGACCTCCAGCGGGGCGCCGAACTCGTCAGCCGGCTCGTCCACGACGACCGCGAACGCGGCAGCTACGAGATGACCGTCCGGACCGCCGACGGCGAGAGCGTCCCCGTCGAGAACCACATCGGACTGCTGACCGACGACGACGGCCGCATGGAGGGATCGGTCGGCGTCCTGCGGGACATCTCCGACCGGGTCCGGCGCCAGCAGCGCCTGACCGTCCTCAACCGGGCGCTGCGCCACGACCTGCGCAACAGCATGCACGTCGTGCTCGCGAACGCCGAAGTCCTCGAGGAGCGCGCCGACGACCCCGACGCGGCCGAGAAGCTCGCGACGATCCGCCGCCGGGCGCAGTCGATCGCCAGCCTGAGCGAGAAGGCCCGCGTGATCGAGCAGACGCTCGCGGACGCCAACGGCGGCCCCAGCACCGTCGACGTCGCGGCGCTCGTCGCCGACGAGGTCGACCGGTTCCGCAGCCACGACGTCGACGCCAGCTTCGAGACCGCCCTGCCCGAGCACGCCTGGGTCGAGGGGACCGACCTGCTGGACGTCGCCGTCGAGAACCTCGTCGAGAACAGCCTCCAGCACGCCGACGGGCCCACCGTCGAAGTCTCGGTGGCGGTCGCGGACGGCACCGTGTCCGTCCGCGTCGCCGACGACGGCCCGGGCATCCCGGAGAAAGAGCGCCGCGTGGTCACCCAGGGCACGGAGACGCCGCTCGACCACGCCAGCGGCCTCGGGCTGTGGCTGGTCGCCTGGATCACCCGCGACTCGGGCGGCCGCCTCGTCTTCGAGGACGACGGCCCCGGCAGCGCCGTCCGCCTGGAGTTCGACCGCGCCGCGCCGCCGCCGGACGCCGCCGATCCCGTCGCGCCGAGTGGGCAGGGCGAGCACGCAGAGTGACCGCGGCGCCGACGGCGACCGTCCGGCGTCAGTCCCGTCCGTCGGCGGCGTCACCGGGCCGCGCAGTTAAATGGGATGACGAACAACCTTCGGGGGAGCGCCATGACCGACGCCGAGCGGGAGGCCGAGCCGCGGTTCGCCATCCCCAGCCGGCCGGAACGGCGGTACCCTCGCGGCGGCGGCGTCGAGTACGACGGCGCGACGGTCTTTTCGCTGCTGCCGTCGCCCGAACGGGGAGACGACGGCCTCCGGGCACTGCTGGAGGGCGTCCTGGCCGGCGACCGCTACACCTACGGCGACTGGTTCGACCTGCCGATGCCGCTGTACCTGGTCCACGACGAAGGGACGGGCGACGTCTTCCGCGTGGCGGTCCGAGACGGCCGCGTCGAGCTGCACGTCCTGCCCGCGACAGAGCCGCCGGGCCTGCGCGGGCTCTACCAGCGCCTGTGTGACGCCGACGAGTCGCTGACCTGGCGCGTCGAGTGCCGCGTCGAGACCGCTTGAGACGGCTGCCCGCCCCGTCGGCGGGGCCGGGAACCCAAAACCCACTTGGTAGCCACCCCCCATTGCCAGAGCATGAGCGTCTCGCGCGAGGTCGAGTTGGAGGGCCACATCATCGACTCGGGGATGATGCAGTCCTGTTTCGGCATCATCATGGACATGGGCGGG